>CAYXQX010000480.1:0-3637 GCA_964467485.1 uncultured Porphyromonadaceae bacterium
TTATAAGTGCCTCCCTCAAGCTGGATACTTTCTTATTTCCATCAGGAGGAAAATTTGCACATGAGCTAATGCGGGGCGCTTTCTTATTGGCTTGCGGGACATATTTCCCAACACCTTGAAAGGGTATCACAGGTTTACCATTAATTACTTTTGGGACCCATCGGCCACCTGCATTTTGAATCAGTTGAGATTTATTCATTACTATCCCTCCAGTTTTCATCCAACAATCCAAGTTCCAAACCTAGTTTAATAACTTTCTGAGCCCTTTTTACAACAGGTGGGTCAATCATTTTTGAGCCAAGGGAAACTACCCCCAGTCCTTTGCTAGTTGCTAAATCGAAGGCATTAACAATCTTACAAGCTTTATCCATCTCCTGCTTGCCTGGAGCAAAATTCTCATGTATCACTTTTATCTGTCTGGGATGAATACACCCCATGCCATCAAAGCCAAGACTTTTAGATTCCTGAACAGTTTTAGCAAGGCCATCCATATCGGTAACATCTGAAAAGACTGAATCAATAGCCTGAATACCTGCAGCTTTGCATGCATTAACAACAGCTGATCTGGCAAAGAATGATTCCCGCCCATCAAGACTGCGTCTGCAGCCCAAATCAGCCGTATAGTCCTCTAAACCTATAGCCATGGCAACAACATTATCAGCTGATGAGGCAATCTCATAGGCTTTAATAACACCCAGGGCACTTTCAATTATCGGCATAAGCCAAATATCCCCTATAACTCCATTTATCTCCTTCAAACGATCGATTTCCTTATTCACTTCATGAATCTGCCCTGCACCTTCACATTTGGGTACAAGAATAAGGTTAACCCCCTGCGGCACGATATAAGCCAGATCCTGAATCCCCATCGGCACCTGGTTTATCCGAACCATTTTCTCAGTCCCATAAAAATTCAGATTTCTCAAGGCATTTCTAACCAGATACCTCGCTTCATCTTTCCTGGAGAATGCAACAGCATCCTCAAGATCCAGAATAAGACCATTTGGCCCATGTAAACCAGCATTGAGCATCAGGCTTGGACTATTGCCGGGCAGGTAAAGACGGGAAAAACGGAATCGATCTTTAGCAGTAGGGAGAAATTGCACCTGCTCTTTTTTGCCGTGATACTCCTTCTCCGTAGAAATCAACTGATTAACAGCGGCCTCAAGTCGGGCAGTCAAAACCCAGGGTAGTGCACCAGAATCCATCAGCTTAACATCAATGTGCTGGATATCATAATAATTTAGCACATCCTTAATAAGCTTCTCAATACTATGGCCAAACATAGACTTGACCTTGCTTTGTATTTTTATCGAGATGCCGCCCGACATCTTTGGCTCCAGCATAAACTGGCAGTCGGAACGGGTTCTCCCTCCAGAATTACCAGCCTGAGCAAATTTTTCTTTATAGTTCACGAAAAAGTGTTTTTGTATTTACACAAATATACATTTTCCAATAAAGTTATTGCCTGTAAACAGCCGATAAACAAAAACAATCCGACAGGAAAGAATTGTTCTAAAGCAAAAAGCTTAGCAATATCCCGGCAGCTACTGCACTACCAATAACTCCTGATACGTTTGGAGCCATTGCATGCATAAGCAAGTGATTTGTTGGATCATACTTAAGTCCCTCATTCTGAACCACTCTTGCCGAGTCGGGCACAGCTGATACGCCGGCTGCACCTACCAGAGGATTGATTTTATCATCCTTCGACAGGAAGAGATTCATCATTTTAGCAAACATTACACCTCCAGCTGTTGCAATCATAAATGAGAGAGCACCAAGACCAAAAATCAACATAGAATCTGTGGTCAGGAAAACATCGGCCTGAGTTGAAGCACCAACAGTTAAACCGAGCAGCATGGTTACGATGTCAATCATCGAATTCCTGGCAGTGTCAGCCAATCTTTTTGTAACTCCACTTTCCTTGAGCAGATTTCCAAAAAACAGCATACCGAGGAGAGGTAATGAGCTAGGTGATATAAAAGCAGTTAATAACAAGCCTATAATTGGGAAAAGAACTTTCTCCAACTTAGACACCGACCTTGGCGGCTTCATCTTTATCCTGCGCTCTTTATTGCTAGTCAAAAGTCTCATTATCGGAGGTTGAATGATTGGAACCAAGGCCATATATGAATATGCTGCAATAGCAATCGGCCCAATCAAATTGGAGACTGTTACACCATTCCACATATTTATCCCATTGGCAAGTTTTGAGGACAGAAAGATGGCAGTAGGGCCATCTGCCCCCCCGATGATCCCGATGGCACCAGCCTCTGGAGGACTGAATCCGAGGGCCATTGCACCTAGAAATGTGAGGAAAATACCAACCTGGGCTGCTGCACCTAAAAGCATGAGCTTTGGATTGGACATCAAAGAGGAGAAATCAGTCATTGCTCCCAGTCCAAGAAATATCAAGGGAGGATAAACCCCCGCTGTGACACCAAAATACAGAATATTAAGCACACTTCCGTTCTCATAAATACCTAATTTCAAGCCGACATCCTGGATAAATGGAATATTACCTATCAATATACCAACACCTATAGGTATGAGAAGTAAAGGTTCATAATCATATTTTACAGCAAGGAAAATAAATAACAGACCTACCAGCAGCATCAAGAGGTGCTTGTATGTGGCATTTGCAAAGCCCGAATAAGCAACAAATTGCTTGACTCCAGACCAGGCACCTTCAAAGAAACTCAGGTCATCATCCTGAAGATCAACATCCTGTGAAGCAGCTGTTGAATTTTCAATTTCTCCCTTATTGAATGAAAATACTGGGGTTTCAGGAATAATAAAAGAGAGCAAGCCCAGGATCAACAATACTCCGGTAATAGTATAAAAACGTCTCATGGATTACTCAATTTCAAATAAAACATCACCCTGAAGAACTGCATCTCCAACATTTACTTTGATACATATAATAGTACCTCCCACTTCAGCCAGAACTTTATTCTCCATTTTCATGGCCTCATACATCAGAACCAAGTCACCCATAGCAACCTTATCTCCCACCTGCTTCAATACCTGGATAATATTTCCGGGTAAAGGAGCACTAACGCTTGTAAGATCAGCTGATGCTTTTGTAGCTTTATCCTCAGGAGGCTTAACTACTGAACGGACAAGCTTTGGGGTTTTAGATGTCTTAAGCTTCCTAGCTATATCAACATCATATAACGTACCATTAACCTCAATTTTGGCAGTTTTATCTTCAAGATTCAGTATCTCTACTTCATATTGACTACCCTGTATTGTAAAGCTAAATTTTCTCATTTTTTTGTACTATCTCCGGAAATTATAATTCGTTAATCCATAGATTTTTGAGCTCCATGGAGAATATCTCCTCGAGACTTTATCTATAGTGATAACCATATTCTCATGGTCGTGTAATTCATTAAGATACATGTAAATAGCAAGCCCTATTGCGGCATTGGTTTCACCGCTGATATTCATACAACAATCCTCATCATGCCCAATACCTTTTCCTTTTCGTTTTAGCTTTTTTCTAATCTGAATATGATACAGTTTAGGGATATTAATAAATATTACAACCAGGATTACCAGAGCTAAAAACACTACAAGGTAACCAACGAATGCAACAATGAAACTAAATTTACTTAATCCTGATAATAAG
>CAYXQX010000481.1:0-3624 GCA_964467485.1 uncultured Porphyromonadaceae bacterium
TTTTTAATCCAAAAACAGATTAGATATGAGTAAAGTTACAATCTCCAGTTTTGAAGAATTTGAATCCTACATAGGTAAAGAGATAGGAGTATCAGATTATCAGAGTATTACTCAAGAACAGATTGATCTGTTTGCAGATGCAACTCATGACCATCAATGGATTCACGTTGATGCAAAAAGGGCTGAAAAAGAATCTCCTTTCGGTACTACTATTGCACATGGTTACCTAACGGTTTCGCTTCTGGCATATCATTGGAATACGATCGTAGAGGTGAAAAATGTTAAGCTACAGGTCAATTATGGTATCGACAAGCTGAAATTTAGTCAGCCGGTAAAAGTTAATAGTGCTGTAAGAGTTCGTGTTTCATTAGAATCTTTGGTAAATTTGAGAGGAATTGCCAAGGCAGGCCTTAAGGCAGTTCTTGAGATTAAAGATGAAAAAAAACCTGCCTATGAGGCCTTTGTTACGTTCCTTTACCATTTCGAATAGACTGTTTTAATACCTTAACTTATTATGAATAAATTTTTCTCAACAGGCAGAACTGCTGTTATGGCAGTTTTCTTTATTTCAATTTTTGCCTTTTCATCCTGCAACTCCGGAAAGGATAGTTTGGTAAGTAATTTTGAGCATATTCAACAAAGGCCATGGATAGGACCTGAGTATTGGGCTAATCCCCTTCAGGACTGGCAGCTTAATGATGGTCGTATCGAGTGTATCGTTAGTGGGGGTGACAGAAACTTGTTTTTGCTTACTCGTGAGTTGGACGATAGCCATACCGGCTTTCAAACGAGCGTTAAAATTGGATCCTTATCCGAAAATATTGCCGGTGAAGAGGGGTGGATTGGCTTCAAAGTAGGTATCAGGGGTGATTATAAGGATTACCGTGATAATGCTGTCAGAGGTGATGGCTTGCCTGTTGGCATCAGTACTAAGGGACAGCTATTTATCGGAAGGTTTGATGAGGGTTCTGAAGTAATAAATCCTGATTGGAATGGAATGATACTGGATCTTTCTGTTGAACCGGGTGATGAAGAAATGAAAGCTATCCTTTTAGCATTGGATGCTGATGGACAGGAGCTTGGCAGGTATGAAAGAAGTATTCAATCTGATTGGTTCACAGGAGGCATATCTCTCGCTTGTAGTGCCGGTAAGGTTCCTGAAACACCGGATCAAAGGCCTGAAATTATGTATGGAAACTGGGGGTTTAAAGAAGGAACACGCAGAAAAGGTGATGTGAAGGCATGGTTTAGTGACTGGACTTTACTTGGTGAACAGGTAGTTGAATATCCGGAGAGATCTTTTGGACCAATTCTTTGGGCTCAATACACGCTTTCCAAAAAGGTTGTGAAGTTAACTGCTCAAATGGCCCCCGTTGGTAAAGATGATAGTCAACAAGTATTTATCGATTTAAAACATGATGGAAAATGGACAGAGGAAGGGGTAGCTGAGATAGACCAATATGCACGCACTGCAACCTTTAAATTGAAGAACTGGGATTCAAATCAGGAGGTACCTTACCGTATACGATACTCTTGTTTTACATCAGGATCAAATCAGGATGAGTTTTTATATGAGGGAATGATTAGAAAAGAACCCTGGGGAAATAAAGAATTGGTTGTTGCAGGTTTTACGGGTAATAATGATCTTGGATTTCCTAATAATGATATTTATAAAAGTGTAGAAAAGCAAAATCCTGATTTTCTGTTTTTCTCCGGCGACCAGATTTATGAAGGAGTTGGAGGATATGGTACACAGACTAAGCCTCTGGAGGCTGCCTGTTTGGATTATCTAAGGAAATGGTATTTGTATGGATGGGCTTACGGTGAGTTGTTAAAAGACAGACCTTCAGTTGCTATTCCAGATGATCATGATGTTTACCATGGAAATTTATGGGGTGCAGGTGGTATTGCTACACCTGAAGGATTAAGTGGAGCAGCTGCTCAGGATAAGGGTGGTTTTAAGTTCAACCCTATCTGGGTAAATACTGTTCAGCGAACCCAAACTTCACATTTGCCTGATCCTTTTGATCCAACACCTGTTGCCCAGGATATAGGCGTTTATTATACATCAATAAATTATGCAGGTGTTAGTTTTGCAGTTATTGAAGACAGGAAGTTTAAGTCTGGTCCGGCTCCTCTGATGCCAGATGCTAAAATTGTAAATGGCTGGTCGAAAAACCCAAAATGGGATGCTGCAAAAACAGGTGATGTGGAGGGTGCAATTTTGCTTGATCCCAGACAGTTGGATTTTCTGGAGGAATGGGCTGCTGATTGGTCGGATTCTGTTTGGATGAAGGTCGTTTTATCTCAAACAATTTTCGCTAACGTTGCAACTCTTCCTGAAGAAGATGCCAGAACTGATGCCAATGTACCCCGACTGAGGATTTTGAACGAAGGGGAATATGCTCCAAATGATATTCCGGTGCAGGATCATGATTCCAATGGATGGCCGCAAACTCCAAGGAATAAGGCATTGAAGAAAATGCGTAAGGCTTATGCATTCCATATAGCCGGTGATCAGCATCTTGGTAGCGTGATAGAATATGGTATTGATACTTATCATGATGCTGGTTTTGCCTTTTGTGTTCCTGCTATTTCCAACGTGTGGCCAAGAAGGTGGTTCCCTCAGGAGGAAAGTGCAAATCAGATAAGCGGAAAACCAAAATATACAGGTGATTTCCTCGACGGCTTTGGTAACCTCATGACTGTACATGCAATATCTAATCCTGTTTATACAGGGATGGTACCTCCTCATTTATATGATAGAGCCACCGGCTTTGGTATAATTCGCTTTGAACCTGATAGTCGGGATATTGTAATGGAATGCTGGAAAAGAGTTACTGAAGCTGGTGAAAATATACAATATTCTGATTGGCCGGTCAGGGTAAATCAGTTTGATAATTATCTGTCTGAAGCAGAGTATGGTTTACCAGTTATTAAAGTACCAGACATGACCGATCCTGTTGTTCAGGTCATTGATGAGTCAGATGGCAGTATCGTTTATACTATTAGGATCAAAGGGAATGAATTCAAGCCTATGGTAGAGAAAATGGGTTCTTATTCTATTGCTGTTAGTGCAACAGGAAGTAATCCCTGGAAGGTGTTCAAAGGATTTAAGGCCAAAGCTCTGCCTGAAGGCTGGGAGGAGTCTGTTGATTTATCAAAGGCTGTACTTTGATAAATCATTCTATTTTAGTCTGTCTGCCGGAGCTGGAATTGTGCACCTTTTTCGTCCAAGGGCTTAGGTATGAAATTTAGGACCATAATACTCGCCCATTTGTCACTCGTCATTTGTTACTTCTTTGAAACTATTCCCTGTCATCATAAATGCAGTAATCTTATCCGGGTAACCCCATTCCACTGGCCAGCCTGGATTAGGCCACACAATCGTACTATCCTTATTGGCAAATATCATGGCTCCATATGGAGGTGTATGACTGATAGCCGGGAATTCTCCAGGCTCGAAGCTATTGTTTCTAAGCTCCACCCCTGCTGCTCTATGCCCCCTGATACAGGTATGGGATACCTTGTAAATATGGTTGTTTTCAATCAGGTAACCTTTTGATCCTTCATCAATAAACATTCCGTTATTGGGGGAGGCATGATTTAATTCTGATCTCAGTA
>CAYXQX010000482.1:0-3618 GCA_964467485.1 uncultured Porphyromonadaceae bacterium
CTGTGAATGGTTTTTTCTTGAAACGGCAGTTTGATGTATTCTGCCAGCTCAATAATTTTTTGTCGGGTTATTCCAGGCAGCACCTTGTCTGCCGGTGGCGTGATAAGTACACCTTTCTTCAGTCCAAAAATATTTGAACGGCTACCCTCAAGAAGGAAACCTTCATCTGATGTGAGGATCACCTCATAGACATTATTCTTACGTATATATTCATCGGAAAAAGCACGTACATTTTTATTCCAGCTTTTAATATTTGGATTTGTTCTCTGCAGCCTGACCAGCTCAACGGCAACACCTTTCTGATAGTTCTCGAGGCTAGGGTAATGGTGGGGGATAATTCCTATTTTGGCATTTCCATTTCCTAGTTCAACCTGTAGTCTGAGGTTTCCCTCAGAGAGATTATTTTCCTTTATCACATCAAAAAAACCCTTTATGAGTTCTTTTTCAGATAATTCGAGTGTTATACCTATTCCCTGCCAGCTTTTCCAGAATCTTTCCAGATGTTCGGGAAGAAAAACCGGGGTTTGATTAATTACGCGTATTACTTCATATATCAGACCTTTATCGCCTGATGAAGGGTAGTGATTGAGGGACCCTTTTTCTATGATGCCGTTGTTCCAGATCATAGTGTAAAGATATCATACCGGATCGACATCTGCTTGGACAATTACAGACTTAAATGTTTTATCGGCTTTCATTTTTTGTTTCATGTCTTTTAATTTCTCCCGGATTTGATTTAGTTCTTTTCCTTTTCCTGATTTTATTATGATGGTTTTCAGGTAAAGGGTTTGGACTCTGGAAACAGGGGGTGTTTGGGGCCCGAGTATCAGCATAGGCCATGTTTTACGTAATTCTCTGGCAAAGGCATGGGCTGCTCTGGCTACGATATCAGTATCTCTGTGTTTGAAAGTAATCTGTATCAGTCGGGAGTAGGGTGGGTATTTGAAAGCTTGTCTTTCCGACATTTCCCATTGGTACAAACTGAGGAAATCATTATTTATAACTTGTTGAAGAATGCGATGTGTTGGGTCGCTGGTTTGAACTATTACCAGTCCTCTGTTGTGTTTTCGTCCTGCTCTGCCACTCACTTGAGTAATCAATTGGAAGCTTCTTTCGAATGATCTGAAATCGGGAAAGTGGAGGAGATTGTCGGCATTCACTATTCCAACAAGCTTCACATGATCAAAGTCCAGCCCCTTAGATATCATCTGGGTGCCGATCAGGATGTCAGTTTTTCTGTTTTCAAAATCGTTAATAATCCTGGCATATCCTGTTTTGGATCTGGCTGCATCGAGGTCGAGTCGGGCTACTTTTGCATCAGGGAATATTATTTGTATTTCATCTTCAATTTTCTCTGTACCGAGACCTCGAGCCAGGATTGCTGTACTTCCACATTTACTGCATTGATGGGCCAGGTTTTCGCTATAGCCACAATAATGGCAGATTAGTTTTTTTTGGTTTTTATGAACTGTGAGGCTAACATCGCAATCCCTGCATTTTGGTATATCACCACAGTTATCACATTGCATATAAGAGCTATATCCTCTTCGGTTTTGGAAAAGAATCACCTGCTCATTATTTACCAGAGCATCATCGATAGCGGTAAGTAGTTCAGCCGTAAAATGCCCTTTCATTTTTTTCTTTCTGTATGCTTCCTTTGTGTTTACCAATTTAATTTCTGGCAAGAGTATATCGCTAAATCGTTTTTTCAATTCAATCAGCTCATATTTTCCAGATCTCGCATTGTAATATGATTCGAGGGAAGGGGTTGCTGATCCGAGCAAAACATTGGCATCATGAATTTTTCCCATTACGATAGCGGCATCCCGTGCCTGATATCTTGGTGCAGGGTCCATTTGCTTATAGGATATTTCATGCTCCTCATCCACTATTATCAAGCTCAGATTGTGGAATGGGAGGAAGACAGCTGATCTGGCTCCCAAAATAAGGGAGAATTTGCCTTTTGGGTTAGCTGTTTCGTTCCACACTTCTACTCTTTCGGCATCTGAAAATCTGGAGTGGTAAACGCCAACTTTTTCGCCGAATACTATACGTAGGCGATTGATAATTTGGGTTGTCAGAGCGATCTCTGGCAATAGATAAAGAACCTGGTTGCCTTTTTCTATCTCTTTCTTTATGAGATGAATATATATTTCTGTCTTTCCGCTGGAAGTCACACCATGGAGAAGACTTACTTTTTTCCCTGCAAATGCATCCAGTATTTGCTTAAAAGCTTTTTCCTGATCTTTGCTTAGAGGTTTAGCATCCTGAATTTGATTGTTTGTATGCTCTATCCTACTGATATTTATAGTATTCTTGAGCAGGATATTTTTTTTCACCAGAGCGTTAATTGCACTCCGGCTGTCGCCGCAAGCTTTTAATAGTTCTCTTATAGGAATTTCTTGTCTATCCTGATCTTCAATAGTTTGCAGGTCGATAAATGCGAGGAGGCTTTTTTCCTGCACAGGTGCTTTTTTCAAGGCTTCCAGGATCACGTTGAGTTTTTCATCCCCCTGGTATTCAGGATTGAGGTATAGGACGGTCTGAGTTTTAGGCTTATATCTCTCGTTTACATATTCTTCCAGTCCGATTATACCTTTATCAATAAGGCTTTTTATTAAAGGTAGTGGGTTTTTTCTTTTCAGGGTTTGGCCCAGGTCTTCCATGCTGGTACCAGGATTGTTTTGAATAAAGCTCAGTGCCGTTTTCTCCAGGTCATTTAGCTCAACTTCACCATCAAAGTTTTCCAGGAATTGGATTTTTGTTTGGCTTTCAAGTTTTAATCCAGAAGGCAGGGCAGCTCTCATTACTTCACCCAATGTACAGAGGTAGTATTCAGATAGCCACTCCCAAAATTTCTGATGGGAATCATTGATAAGAGGTCTTTTGTCCAGTATACCCAATAGGGGTTTTACCTCATTAGCGGGGGTATTGTTATGGATACGCCAGACTATTCCAGAATAAATTCTTTTGCGGCCGAACTGAACCATCACTCTATGGCCTGCTATAAGTTCAGCAGCAATATCCTGGGGTATGGAATAGGTATAAGTCTCGCTTAAAGCAAGAGGCAGAATGACATCAGCATATTTCCCGGGTAAGCCCATAAAGAAGGGTTTTTATAACCAGGAACAAAGGTAATGCTTAGGTCAGGATATCTGCAACATCAAGAAGAATTCTGTTAAGATCTTTATGTCTTCTGATAGTTTTATTCAAAGGTACGTGTGCTATATCATGATTCACAAAACCGATCATGATAGATCTTTGATTATCCAGAAGTGCTTCCACGGCTGCCACACCCATTCTACTGGCAAGGAAACGATCGAATGCAGAAGGAGATCCTCCTCTTTGCATGTGTCCTAAAACATTAACGCGCACATCAAACTCTTTGAAGTCTTCTTTCACTCTCTGGGCGATTTCCTCGGCTCCTCCCACATTATTTCCCTCGGCTACAAGCACAATATTGGAACGTTTTTTCCCTTTCTCTTTAAGGTACTTGAGGAGATTTTCTTCTTGCTCTTCTACTTCAGGTATAAGTATTGCTTCAGCGCCTGTTGCTATTCCTGATTGAAGAGCAATAAAACCGGCACCTCTTCCCATTACTTCAAAAAAAAACAAGCG
>CAYXQX010000483.1:0-3616 GCA_964467485.1 uncultured Porphyromonadaceae bacterium
AATTCAAATATGCATATTTATATATATGATTTTCAATATTTTCCAAGACCTATATAATATTATCTTAACTGTAAATATATTTACTTTATTTCATTGCTATCAAAAAATTCCTCAGTTTGATAATTTATATCCTTCAACTATTTTTAGAATTGCTCCACCAAAAACCGATAGAACAATGATTTATAAAATGTAAACCGTGGGTTTTTTCCATAAGTGTAGACATGATAACTGCCAGTATAAACTTTTCATGACACGACCACAAAAGTGTAAATATAGAAAATGCACTTCCTGCCATTAGTAATTCTATACTTATTACTAGATACTTTTTCCATGACTTATATTTTTTCTAACCTGCCGCAGAATTAGAGATTCAAAAAATGAAATAACAATTATCAGAAAAAATAAAAAAGCTTACTATAAAATTATTTTTTCTATGGCGGCGCATTATTTTCCCCTTATAATAACAATAGCCTTTCATTCTTAACAGCCTTATGAATGGCAAAAATAAAACTAAATTCAAGTTTTTTACACTTCAAAACCGCTTACCTTGCGAACTATTGGATCGATGGCAACACCAGTAAAAACAATGATTATCGCTGCACCAATGGCATTTGCGATAGCAGTTCCTGAATCCCACGAGATAACGCTTGATAACCCCCAACCAAAAGCCCAGCCTACAAAGCTCATGCCCACCCAAATCTTACGTAAATACTGATATTCTTTGTCCAGCAACCAGGTTTGTGCCAATCCAACTACCGCCCCGAAAAGCCCCCCAAAGAAAAATGCTTGGGTAGCCGGTGAATATTCGAGATAATTTACATAAGTCATGTAATATCCAATAACCATTCCCCCAATAACTGATAAAGCCCCCCATAAACCTTTATTTTTAACATTAAACTTTAGAAATAATAATTGGGACATTCCTCCCAAACCAGCTACTAATCCATAGGCTAACATGTTTTTATTTTGATTAGACAAATTTTCAGCAAGGCTTACAGCCACATCCCAAAACATTACAATCCCAATAAAAGCTGCAATAGCATAATACGCAATTTTCGTTGTACTTTCTGTTACTTTTCTGCCGTGAGGTTTAATAGGCGGTAAATCAACCTCCATAATTACTTTTTCATATTCATTTTCATATTCATTTTCATCGATATCTTCTTCATCTAGAATTTCCTTTAAACGCTTCAATATTCCAGGAATTTCCAAATTAAACTCATCATCAAGTTCAATCTTTTCTAATATTTGCTTATATTTATTATATGCCCCATCAATATCACCGCTTTCTTCAAGCTCTGAGGCTTTTGTCTGCATAGAAAATATTTCCGCATCAAGTGAATCTGATATATTATTTTCGCTTGTTTTCTTTTGTTTTTTCAGTTCTGAATTTTCATTATTTACGATATCCATTGCTTCCATCCACGCTTCTATGGATTGGCATTCTTTCAATTCCGTAGAGTTCCAGGCTATATAAAGCAAGTCTGCTACTCTCTCTCCATATCGATTTCTAAGGTCAGATAATAATAAGTTGATTTTTTCTCCTGGTTTTTGTGTTTCACCTGAAGAAAAATAACTTTCAATCCCACTTTCCTGACGAATCTCCGGATTGCTCCATGCTAATACTTCAGAAATTAATATTGCTGCCGAGAATCTATCCGCATATTGGTTCCAAATCCCATTTTCACCAGAATTGTGATTATAACCATCTGATCCTTTTGGTAAGCCTTCCGGAGCATTAAAATCCTCTAAAAACAAGTCCTCAATATCTATGAATTCAATTATTAAATCTCCATTGTATTCAATTTTATTTTGCAAATATGGAATTATAATATTTGTTCCCGCCACATCACAATGTGCAAAGTTGTTCTTTTCCAGAGTAGATAAAGAACATGCAATTGCAAGGGCAATTTTAATAGAATCTTCTTTTGATATTTCTATCTTTCTTGCCATCACTTCAAACCAAGTCTGGCCATGAATCCAAGGCATTAAATTACCATATACCAACCCTGGGTGATCTCCAATCAATTCATAATGGACCTTTGGATTTATTACTACCCTTTTGGCAACTCTAAACCCTGGATACTCTGATAAAAAATTAATTTTTTCTGTCACAATAACTTGAGCCGATTTTCGAAATTTATCATTCAAAACTTTTAATGCGAATTCATTTTTGCCATTTGAAATTTTATATACAACACCTTGTCCCCCCTCTGACTTATGGACGATTCCCTTTGCTAAAGGATTTTCATGAAATTCAAGTAGTTCTTTGTCTATCTTGATTTTTAAACCTATTTTTGGTGAAAACTCCATTTGTTCCCTTTACTTTTCTATAGTAGTTCTTGGTGTACTTGTTGCAACAACAAAGCCTAGTTTAATGAGCTCAATTGAAATTCCAGGAAACATCATCAAAGAACCCCTTTCTAAATTATAACCAACCGCGTTAGCGATTTCTCGGTAACTATCGGGTAAAGGAGATGAAATTGATCGCAATGTCTCAGCATACTGATTTGTAAATTTAGTTTGCTTGGTTATCCCTTTCCATCTTTTTATGTCAGGTATTGGATTAGAAAATAAATTATCGGAAATAAAAATATTTTGAATTAATACATTTCCATCATTAACTTTCATTGACATTATTTCTTCTGCAACTGGAATTGGATCCCTTCCGGTAAATTTCCCATCTGTAATATGACAAACCAAGGGTGCTGGATGCCTGCGAATGTTAGGTAATTCAGCTTTCAAAATATTCCTTGCTTGAATAAATGCTAAGTAGGTATCGGTTTCGGCTCTTAGATCTAATGGTGGCACACCTGATAATCCTATCTCTGCAATTGTGAAAACCTTATCTTTTATCCAAATAGCTTTTTCGCTATATAAGATATATGCAATGCGATACCGATTAGCAATATAAGTCCCCTTGTTGCTAACAGCTAACATTTTATCCCTTGCGGCATATAGGCCGTCAGAAACAACGTCTACTCGTGGTTTCCCGCCAATGAGTATTTCCATACTTCTACTTACATCTATCAAATAAATAATCAGTGCCGGTGTTGCTGAATTGGCAGCTGCTTCATATTTTCCATGATTTTCATTCAACATATTCTGGAATCCCCCAATCATCAATATCATCTACATCGTTTGTATTGTCTTCTGGTTTTTCTGATTTGTTAGAAACAACATTGTTTGTATTGTCTTCAGGGATTATTGTTATGACTGTTCCGTCTAGCGCATTAAGTGAATCCAACGAACGATGAATGTCTACATATTCCTCAATTCCGCCTGGAATTTTAATCTTTGCTTGATGGTTAGTTTTATCTATTGAGGAAGTTGCCCATTTAAACCGAATTGTTAATAATTCAACTAGTTGATAAATCAAGAAATCGTATGGTACTTCTACGTCAACGTATTCGTTTGAATTATTAAATTTCAGCGTTAAAGCAATCATATCCATGCAAGTTATCCTTTCATTAATAATTATCTATTATTAGGTATTACACCCTGCAAAAGTACTTCTGCTTGAGTGAGGTTGTCCTCATCTTCATATATCCAGTTCACACAGTCTTCAATAAATTCAAAAGTCAAGATATCTGGTTTGTAATCTTCGGTAGCACCA
>CAYXQX010000484.1:0-3610 GCA_964467485.1 uncultured Porphyromonadaceae bacterium
TGATGAGGGATACAAATATTTCTTAATTCTATTAGGTATATCTGTATTATCCATAAAGCCGGTAAAGTTTTCTGCTCCGGGCCCAAAAGCATACACAGGAACCATAATGCCTGTATGACTTCCTGTGGTAAAGTCACCTTTAACCATGCCGGTTTCAAAATTACCGTCCTCGATTGATAATCCTCCGGTTTCGTGATCTGCGGTTACAATAACCAGTGTTTCCTGATTTTTAGCGGCAAATTCCAGAACTTTACCAATAGCCTGATCAAAATCGTGTACTTCTTCAACAATCCAAGGGGTGTCATTGGCATGACCGGCCCAGTCGATCTCTGAGCCTTCAATCATCAGAAAGAAACCATCAGGATCATTATCGAGTATATTAAGTGCAGTGCTGGTTGCCACGCTAAGCATATCGCCTCTTTTGGATCTTCTGGGTGTTCCATTAGGGGAAACGAGCCCTGCCAATTTGCCTTCTTCAATACCTGCTATTTCTTCTATGTTTGTTGAAACCTGGTATCCTTTGGATTTCAGATCATCAAGAAGATTTTCCCCATCTTTTCTTTTGGTGAAGAATTTGAGCCCACCACCGATAAAAACATCGATCCCGCTTTTAACAAAATCACTAGCTATTTCCTCTTCCATGCTTCTTAAAGGCTGGTGTCCAACAAAAGAAGCAGGTGTTGCGTGAGTTACCGAAGAGGTAGATACTACCCCTGTGGCTTTACCATTTTCCTGGGCAATCTCACGTATGTTTTTTATTTTTTCACCATTAGGGTCGACGCCAATGAATTTGTAATTAGTCTTCTGCCCTGTTGCCAAAGCTGTTCCTGAAGCAGCCGATCCTGTGACGAACTTGTTTGCTGCATAAGTTGTGGCGAAGCCTATGTTTTTGAAGTTCTTAATAAAAAGATTACCCCCGTTTGCAGTTAATCCTGCATATACATGAGCAAGTCCCATACCATCGCCAATAAGAAGAATTACATTTTTTGGAGCCTTTTCTCCTCCTGTGTAGTAGTAGTTTGTTACTGGATAAAAATCTCCTCCCCGGTAAATTTTTGCAGAATCTTTGGCTTCAACCTGCATGTAATTAGCAGTTTGACAGAAAGAAGTTGTAATAAGCAGTAAACCTAACAATGTGAGGGCTATTGGTGATAAATGACGCTTGGTTGATATAGAAATCATTGTATAGGACTTTAAAATGTGGGTAAAATCAAAGGTCAAATATCGGGGTTTTTTAGAAATTGACCAATTCACCAACTCCCTTTAGCTTAGCCTTTTCATAAATGTATTTGGCAGCATAAAGATCAAACAGGGCCATCCCAACCGATTTATACAGGCTGGTGTTATGAGGATTTATTTTTATGTCATCCTGAATAACTGCACTAAGGATATGTATATTCTTCCGATCGATCAATCCTTTATTAATAGGGTGTATCAAGTCTCCTGATTCTTCAATTGCCATATTCACATCGATAAAATAATTATCCAGGAGAGGGTAAATAGAATCGGGTAGTTCAATCATTTCCGGTTTATATGATCCAATAGCAATAATACTTTTCCCTTCAAGTAATTTGGGGTCATCGGGAAGGACAGGAGAGGTGGCGTTGGTTGCAGTAATAATTATTTCTGAATTCTCACAAATCGCTTCAGATCCGTTAACTACTTCAATTTCGATATTCTTTAACTCAGATTTAAGGCTGTTGACAAATCGATTCAAATCGTTCTGGAAGGGGTCGTATATATATACTTTTTTAATTGGGCGGTTATGGCATGCGAAAATTATTTGGTGGAATCCCTGGACTCCAGCTCCGATAACTCCAAGAGTGCTGGCTTCCTGAGGAGATGTGTGCCTCACTCCTGTTGACCCTACAGCAGCAGTTCTAACTGCAGTTAGCTGGGCTCCATTTAATAATGCCAGAGGTTCACCACTTGATCCATCGTTTAATATGACAGTCCCATACAGTACTGGATTACCATTTTTTGGATTATCGGGGAAAAGGGATACCAGCTTGGTGCTGAAGTATTTCCCCTGGAAGGATGGCATGGACAATAAGGTATTGCCATTAAAATCCATATGGGACCTGTCGGGCATTATAAAATCTCCCTCTGCGTAGGCCTTCATTGCCTCCTCCATTACATCAGTAAGTTCAACAGGGTCGGTTAATTCGGCAATGGTTTTTTCGTTGAGTATTAGCATATTAGTTGGTTTTGTTCCTATCAAGGTTTTTCTCTATTTCTTTCGCAGTTTTAGTTACAGACAGCCCCCCGAGGGCAGTACAGCGTAGTTCTCTTGGTAGAGCTTTACCCACGGCCAGCATTGTTTGGATACTTTCCGATAGGGGAATGAAGGCATTCACTCCACCCAAAATCAAATTTGCTGATGTAAGGGCATTTGCTCCGGCTTGCACATTTCTGCCCAGGCATGGTATTTCCACTCTGTTGGCTACGGGGTCGCACACCAGTCCCATAATATTTTGAAGGGCCAGGGATGCTGCATCCAGGGCTTGCTTAGCCGATCCTCCGGCCAGGTTTATCATCCCAGCTGCAGCCATTGCTGCACCTGCACCTGTTTCTGCCTGACAGCCTGCTACTTCTGCAGCAAATGTGGCTTCAGCGCTTATGAAAACGCCAATCAGACCTGCTGCTAAAAATGATTTAATCAGATTTTCACGGTTCACATTCATTTCTTCTGCCAGCCCAATTAATGCTCCCGGGAGTCCTCCGGCTGAGCCTGCGGTTGGAGCAGCTACAATGACTTCCATGGCACTCTTGGCTTCCATTATGGCCATTGTATAGGCTGACATTTTATCCAGAGGTCCAGCAGGTATTAGTTTACCATTTTGAGATTGCTTTAAGAAAACGGGTGATTGAGCGTGTGCAATTCTATCCTTATATTCAGTTCCCGACAGTCCTGTATCAATCGACTGCATCAGGATGTCAACAATACTATCCATCCTGGCAAAAACCTCTTCTGAAGTGATTGCTGATCTTTTACATTCGTACTCTATGGCCAGATCTGCAATATTCTTGTTTTCCAGACCGGGCAATTGTTCCAGATCGCCTGCGGTACTGAAAGGCAACAAGCTTCCTGTGTATCCCATTGTTGGATAGACAGGTTTAAGGAATTTTATAAAAGCACCTTGAATATTTGGATCATCAATTATTGGTTTGGCAACATTAAACTCGAGGAACAGCATTGTTTGTTCCTGTTTATGCTTCATTTGATGTCTGAAAATTGTTTTTTTTATTACGGCTGCAGCATCCGTGTTGTTCCACCATTCCTGGATTTTTATTTTTTCTCCAATAATCAACAGACTGGGAAGGTCCATTTGGGTATTGCAGTCAAAACCTTGGATATTAGTGATTTCGATAATCCCACCACCTACTGACAGGGCAGTTAATTCAAATACTTGCCCGTTTTTCAATTCTATTTGACACAGGTATGTGTTTGGGTGGTCTGCCGGATAATCGCTTATGTTGAATGTTAATTTAAGTCCGGCTTTTTTCGCAAGTTCCAATGATTTAGGCAGATCTGGATCACTCATGTCCAAACCTAATAAACCTGCTGCCAGGCCAATATCTGAGCCTTGGGTATGGTAGGTGCTGGCCA
>CAYXQX010000485.1:0-3608 GCA_964467485.1 uncultured Porphyromonadaceae bacterium
ATTTATTATTGAAATTGGATTAGTGAATTGGCCTGCATAATGCAGACTTTTAGTACCCATGTCTATATTTTTTGAAGCAGATAGCAATATTTGCTTTGTGTATTTTTCAGCTATTGATATATCCGTGATGGCTTTTCCATCAACATAAGCATAAACTATTTTATCTTCAGTCTTAATACTAGAGAGTGTCAGGAACAGACCCAATACCAAACTCGCTGCAATACCGGTAAGATAATAGAGTCTCCTTTTGATTACATGCTTCTTGATTATATGATTTTTGATTACATGCTTTTTGGATTCAAGTTTTATTGGGTATTCAGATGACTTTTCCTCATTAATGTAGTTGAAAATGTCTCTTGCAAATGAGAGATTTTCAGGAATATCCTCGGTGGTAGTGAAGAAGATGTTCAGCTCTTCTTCTTCGCTTATAGTGCTATTGCCTTCCAAATATTTATGAAGCAATAATTCAATTCTATTAAAGTCCATAATTCATTTTTTTTATTAATTTTTGTTTCACCGTTTTTCTTGCTCTTGAGAGATTAACCCTTATGGCATTTGCCTCTATTCCAGTTGCTTCGGCTATTTCATCAAATTCATAACCTTTTATATCTCGTAACTGAATTATTATTTTCTGCTTTTTTGGTAGTCTATTTATTATTGACTTTATAATTTCTGATGTTTCCTTTTTTTCGGCAACTGGTTCAATTGATTGATTACTGATCCGTTTAATGTTATCCAAATTTTTTGAAACTACATTTCTGTGTTTAATTCTGTCTAAACAAATATTTTTTGTTGAACAGATTAAATAAGATTCAATATCCTTATAATGGTATGCCTGGTTTTTGCTAAGCCATAGCTTTTCGAATATATCTTGTGTAATATCCTCAGCCTCATGGTAATCGCATAATATGGTTCTCGCATACCTAAACACCTTGTCTTTATTTGAAAGGAATATTTGATTGAAATCTTTCTGTTCCATTGTACCCGAAAGACGACATCAAGAAGGTATTGTTACATTTTATTTCATCATAGGACAGGCCTATGATTGCAGAGAAAATTAAAATGTAATAAATGTAAATCAGGGTCGTCTCTCGGGAAACGTATCTTTTCAAAGACAAACCTAAATCAATAATTAAAATGAACACGGCATACAAAACTATAGTATTGATTATCATATTATGCAGCACTTTCTTGCATGCAAGCGCACAAGTTGAAATATCAGGACAGATTAAGGATGCCATCAATAAAGATCCTTTGATCTATTGTAGCGTTGGCGTTTATAACAACCAGGATAGTCTGATAACTGGTACAGTAACTAATGATAAAGGATTTTTCACAGTACAACTTCAAAATGGGACATATAACTTGGTTAGCAGATATATTGGTTATCTGAGCGACACCACAAATGTTGTTGTTAGAGGTGAAGACGAATTTTTTGGGACCATTAAAATGGAGGTAGATCATTCTGAAATTGGTGAAGTCTTGGTTAGTGGCTCTTCAAGTAGATCTGATATAGATAAAGAAGTGCAGTTGGTCACAAAGCAAATGAGAACCGGCTCGGCAAACACCTCCGATTTGTTGGAGAGGATGAAGGGCATTGCCTATGACCGATATAACAATTCCATTAAAGTAGATGGTGATGATAATATTATTATTCTGGTAAATGGCTTAGAAAAGAACCAGGAGTACATCAAAAATCTTTCACCTGATAGGTTGAAGGAAATTGAAGTCATTCGAAGTCCTGGTGGTCGTTATGCTCTTGATGGTTATTCAGCCATAATAAATGTTATTCTGAAGAGCGATTATCGGGGTACCGAGATTTATACAGAAAATACGGCAATGTTTGATATTGATACAAAAGAGCAAAATTATTTACCGATAAATGATTTTTCCTTATCGTATAATTATACATATGACAAATTGAATTTTTATGCAAAAGTTTCAAATAACTATTCTGCCATTAGTGCCTTAGGTGAAACAACTCAAGAATATATTGATAGTCATATTATTGAGAGCAAGCCAATTGGACAGGGGTCAAATTTACAAACCGATTTTTTAACTAGTAACTATACCGTGGGTCTTGATTATTACATAAATCCAAAACAAACTATCAGTTATGAAAGTAATATTGGTGCTTTTCCTTCCTCACGTAGAATAATCAAGCATAGTTATAATGTATCGCATTACCTCAATGGAGAGGCTGCAGACAATTACCAATCTGACATTATAAATAGTTCAAGAACTCAGGATTTTTCTAATACACTGTTTTACGTTTATAAAATTGATAGTAAGACCCGCCTAAATGCCGATTTTACTCATTTAAGATATCGGGATGATTATTCTAATAGTATTTCTCAAAGCAATGGTTTTGAAAGACATGAAGTTGGTATAAACAATAAGGACTATACAAAATTCTACCTGGAACTTAATCATGATATAAATGAAGGATCCTCAATCATGGCGGGTTATGGAAATACATGGAGACAGATTAGTAACGATTATGTTTCTGAAACAATGCAGCTACTTAATTCAGATTTCCTTAATGACACAAGAAGCTTTTCACTTACTGAGATCAGGCATAAGCTTTATGCGTATTATTCCTTGCGCCTATCTAGTAAAATGAGGTTCAAAATTGGTGCAGCAGCGGAATACAGTCATCCAAAATCAGGAGAATTGGATAAAACTTACCTTATTTATCAGCCTCACTTTGATTTTGATATTGCAGCCCATCAATCTTTACAAATTAAGTTGAAGTACAGGGCATCCAGCGATTATCCAAGCATTAAGCAGGCTACTCCTTTTACTCATATGATTGATTCATATACAATTGAGAAAGGAAATCCAAATTTAGAACCTGAACAAACCCATACAGTATCCCTGAGATTTCGCATCATGAATGGCTTGTTATCCCTTGAGCCTTACTATAGTTTTTCTAACAATAAGATTAACAGAATTGCAAGCTCCATGAATGACAATATGCTTGCATACAGTTACGCTAATGTTGGAAATTACAAAAGCCAAGGTGTTAAAGGTGATATTACCATCCCATTATTCAAACAAAGTTTAATCTTTCAAACGAGTTTTGATTTTTTCAAAAGCAGTATTATCTATAATGAAAAAATCAATGATGTAAAGGACTGGGTGATGAATACACAGTTGCTTTATATTAACAAAAAATATAGTACAGTTAGTGGCTTTAACTACCAAAAAGGAATCAAAAAGTTAATAAACGCTCAGGGTTACGATTATTATAATACAGACTATTGGATGCTTTTCGTTCAGCAACCGCTTTTGAAAAATAAAATGACCGTCATGCTAGCTTACATGCTTCCAATAGATTTCGGTGCCTTATACGAACAAGGAAGCTACATAGACACTGACATATATAAAGCAACAACGGCATACGACATCAGTATGTTAAAGAATATGTTGACGGTGAAACTTATATACCGCTTCGGCAAAGGAAAAGGTATAAGAAGTATTGATAAAGACATAAAAAAGGAAATAGAGAAAAAGTCAAAAGGACTCTTTTAATAAAACAAAAACTAAACACCATGAAAAAAAGCATTTTTACATTACTGATTTTAGCAATATCTATATCCTCCTTT
>CAYXQX010000486.1:0-3606 GCA_964467485.1 uncultured Porphyromonadaceae bacterium
TCATAACTCATAACTCATAACTCATAACTCATAACTCATAACTCATAATTCATAATTGGTGGGTAAAAGTAAGCTAAGGGTTAATAATATAAATAATATTATCGAAAATGCTTAAGAAATAACTTATAAGTAGATATATTAGTTAAGGAATCAAATGCTAGGCTAATCTATGTAGGTTTCGAAGTGTTAGTTCTTAAGCAACAGCAGCGCGTTTGCTACTTCTCGGCCCTTATGAAAGCTAGTGCTTTAAGGTCTTGTTCCGTTCTTGATAATTTATGTTTACTGGCAATTTTCCTCCAGTTCCTGACTGCGCATTTAACTTCCTCAATGATTTCCAATGCTTTACCTTCCGATAGTCTGAAAAACTCCCTAACCTGCATTGCCAGGTCGAGCTCCAATGAGTTGTCTTCATCAGAAATATTCAACTTTAGCCCGCTTCCTGTTTCAACTGGGTTGAGGTCGAAGGCAGGCGATAGCATCCAACCTTCCTTAGTTAAAATAAATCCGTGATTTCGCAGGTGATCATCAGTATTGCTTACACATATGTTAAACACAATTCTTCTCCATAGTTCCTCAAGGTCCTGATTTACTCTGGCTCCATGCTTCTGAATGAATTCAACCAATTCGAGATAGCTGGCGCCATCGGTATGATCTTGACCATCCCGATAACCCAGCATCGTCATTGCTGAAGCAAAGTGTATCCTTCCATCCCCGACAGTTCGGTCAAATCTCTTGGTTAGAAATGTATAATAGTTAGATGAGAATTTTTGAGCCTTGGATTCTGCCATATTTATTCCTGATGCAAGGGCTAATTCGTAAGTGACAATTTCCCATCCACCTACATCTCCAGAATCCTTAAGGCTTGGAAACTTTGCAATCCACAAATATCCATCATTGTCAACTATACTCGCTTTGGGCCTTGCCCCACCTAAAGATGTCCCGGGAGCAATGAGCATGTTTAGCCATTTTAAATATTCTGAATCTTTATTTACATCATCTTCCTCCAGCCTCAAACTTATTTGTTCCAATTCCCGGAGCGATGCCCACGGTGGACTAGCCATTTCTCTATTATCGTTCAAAAATGGACCATCATTGTCAAGTTTGAATCTTAGGGCTCCCATTCTATGTCCATCAAAAACACCCAGAAGGTAATCTGTTTCAGTAAGATTTTGCTCAGGCCTTCCTTCTTTTCTTGCTATGGCTGCTTCTCTTCTTCTCATTAGTATTCTCCCCCAGCGATCGGGTGAAGAATCTAAAAACATACCGAAATTATCCTGATTCTGGTCCGAATAGTGTAGCCCGGTATATAATTTCAAGCTGGGATCCAACTCTTGTGATAGGCCATTCAATAACCACTCTTTATCATATTCGAACGAAAAGATTTCCTTCCCTTTCAATCTGTCGGAATGTAGTATACCCATTTGAACAGGTCTGTCCATTTCGTGCCAGTGTGCATATACATTAATTGATATTTTACTGTTCTGCCCTGCCATTATAATCTCTTTCGTTTTGGTGCCCGTAGGTTTGTTTGGATCATGGCATCTTGCAATTTCCTTCCCAGTATATCATCTTTGGCAACAAGAAGAAAGTCATTCTCCAATCCAAGAACTTGCAAAACTAACAGGTAGGATCCAATACTAACCGTGGGAGCCCCCCTCTCTATAGCTGACAAGGTAGGGCGGCTAATATTTGATCGTTCTGCCACTTGCTCAGCACTTAGCTTTCTTCTCAAACGAGCCAACTTAATATTCTCCCCCATCTCGCTTAGGATTCTCTTCGTTTTTGGTAATATTACAATCTTTCTTTTTGTCATAACATAAAATATAATTTACAAATATACAATAAATTGTAAACTATATTTAGTATTATGCGCAATCGCATTGGTATACTTTTGATTTAAATAAATCATACAGAAATACTCTGTCAAAACCATTTGGGAAATGCCACTTGTCAAGTTGATTATTAAGGTTGAAGTTGTCACCATCGAGATAATCAAAATGGATAATCAACCAGACTCTCTGGAATAGGGGATTGTTATAGGATTTTCGTTTGTTCTCCTTTAGTAAGGTGGTCATCATTAACTGCTCATAGGCATACTTAGGCTTGAGTATGCCTGCCATCGAATAGTGATGCTCAGGTGGAGGAAGAAGCTGAACAAGCTCAATACCAATTTTACTTTTTGGCCCATTCCGGATGATAAAATCAGGAGATTCAGACTCAATAATCTTGCCCTTGGGAAAATCAGGATAGTGATTTATAAAGGATTTTAGAATTATGCTCTCCTCGTCCTTATTCATCAGGATTTATTTTTTTTGTATACCTAACTCCAGTTAACGACTACTTTGCCTTTCGATTTTCTGGATTCAAGATAGTCATGTGCCTCGGCAATCTGATCAGCAGGGAAAGCCTTGTCGAGTCTCGGATCGATTATCCCTGCTTCACATAGTTCTATTACCCTGGATAAGGCTTTTTTTAGAATATGCGGTTTGTGATCAGCTAATCTTAGCATATTTACCCCGATCATTGCTTTCGACTGGCCCACAAGTTTAATCGGACTGTGAAAACCAAAACCCAATCCTACTTTAATCGATCCCCATTTGTTGGTTTTGCTTCCTTTGTTCTGATCTGCAGCGCCATAGGAAACTATTTTGCCACCTGGACCTAATAGGTTAAGACCTTGCTTGTATCGTTTGCCGCCTAAATTGTCAAATACTATATCCAGTTTCTCTTCTCCCAGAATTTCCGGAATTCTAACAGAAAAATCTTCTGTCATATAATCGATAGGATAATCAACCCCCATCTCCTTCAGATATTCCTGTTTTCCGGTAGAAGCAGTGGCAAATACAGTACATCCCTTGTGTTTTGCCAATTGAATCAGTACACGACCAACCCCTCCTGCCGCCGCCTGTACAAGAATCTTGTCGCCGGGATACATATTAAGGACTTCCTCCGCGCATACAACGGCAGTACAAGCCTGAGTCGTAAGTGTAGTCCCTCTGGCTGTATCCCAACCCTTTGGCAGAGTATGAACTCCGGCAGGGATGGCCTTGACGTATTCAGCATATCCTCCGAAACGAGTCATTGCAGTAACCACCTGACCAGTTTCAAAGCCTTCAACACCTTTGCCTATCTCATGAATAGTGCCTCCTACATCATATCCAAGAATAGCAGGCAGTGGAGGAGCGTCGTGATATAGTCCCCGCCTGGCCATCACATCGGCAAAATTAAGCCCTGATGAACTGACTTTTATTACGATTTCGCCTTCTCCGGCTCTTGGTGTTTCCGTTTCCCTGATCTCAAAAACATCCTTGCTCTCACCGTATTTTGTTAGAAATATTGCTTTCATATTTTATAGTTGTTGTCAGTGCTGTTAGACAAGGAAGCATGCTCCATTGTTTTGTCCCATTATTTATTCAGCCATAAGTTGGGCTCTGCAATCATCCAATTCCCCTAATTTGTCTGGCTCAAGAACAGGAAATGCAATGTCTAATGATTTTAACTTATCTACAATAATCTCAGAAATATTTAATCTGGCAAACCATTTTTTATCAGAAGGGATAACATACCATGGTGCATTTTCTGTACTGGTGGCCATAATAGTTTCCT
>CAYXQX010000487.1:0-3602 GCA_964467485.1 uncultured Porphyromonadaceae bacterium
AGCATGGAATAAGCAATCAGGCATAAGAATAAGCGAGAGTCAGATTATCGACCTTGACCATTATACAGGAGATGATATTACCGGAAACGAAGCAGCCTTTGTTGGATGGGACAAAAATGCTGTTGATGATTTTACTGTTACTGATGAAACCGACCAGGTTTATTCGGCAGACAGTTCATTTATAAAAACAGGAACCAGAAGCTGGAATAGCTCACTGGCAAAGACTATTGATGCAAGTGACACTTCATATTGGGGCAGAGCAGAAACTGATCCCATTTATTCTGTTGACAGTTCATTCATAAAAACAGGTGTTAGGGACTGGAACTCTTCGCAGTCGAAAAATATAACAGGAACCGACATTGCATATTGGAACGATAAAGCCTATATCTCAGATTTGGATGGGGATACAAAAATTGAAACCGAGCAATCGTCCGATGAAGATATTATCCGGATGAGTGTTGGTGGTGCGGAAGCTATGCAGATTAACCCTTCTGCGGGAACAGCTGTGAAATTACCCACCAATGATTCAAATAGTAGTCTGAAGGTAACAAAAGCAAACGGTGCAGAAGTTTTTAAAGTTGATGGGACTGGACGAATGACCGGAGATGGTAGTGGCCTTTCTAATGTAAAATCTCAATTGAAAACTATTGGAGGGGATCAGCGTCATCAAGTTATTTCAAACTATGGTGAATACGATAACGTAAGGACAGTAAGTTTTACTGCACCAAGTAGGGGAAGTTGTTTTGTAATGGCAAGTGGATATATTGATTGGGAAAGTAAAGGTTGGGATTTGTGTTTGAGTGGCATTTTGATGGATAGAAACCCTAATTCAAGCTGGTCAGCTGAAAATGAATGGTATTCTTATCTATGTATTACAACTGATTTGAATTGTACCGATAGTTCAGACCAGTATACAAATTTTTCTCAACATAGGAGTATTTCCGTTACTCCTGGTACACATTCTTTTACTTTATGGGTGAATAAGTTCACTTCATCATCAAAGACAGAGGTGGCGGATGTAAATCTAACGGTACTATTTTTTCCTGATGATGGCACTGGAGCTCCTATTTTAGGTAATCCATTGTTGGAAAATAGCCAGGATAATCAAGCGTCAACTATACCCTTTACTTCTGTTCCTCGTACACCTGATGGAAGAGAAATACTATCTAATACAGTGGAAAACAGGTTGATTGCGCTAAAAGAGGAAATGGGAGTAAATGATGAAATTGCAAAATTGAAAGAAACTGTTAGCAAACTTCAGACTGAGAATAATAAATTGAAAGTCGAAAATAGCGAAACAAATCAACGTTTAAATAATATTGAAAGACAAATTGAAGAATTAAAAGAGAAACGATAGTCTTCAGTCCGCAGTCTTCAGCCGGCAGTTCTCGGTCTGTAGTCGGCAGTTCTCAGTGTGCAGTTTTTTATTCGGGACATTGACGTGAATTGCTTAAATTCGAGTTTTTATACATATTTAGTAAATGAATAAAAGTGCCGGATTAGAATTATTGAGAAGGGCATTGGATAATCCTGATGCTGAGTTTAGAGATGGACAGTGGGAAGCTATAGATAGTATTGTTAATGATCAAAAGAAATTGCTTGTCGTACAGCGCACTGGATGGGGAAAAAGTTCTGTTTACTTTATTAGTACAAGAATACTCAGAGACCAGGGAAAAGGGGCAACTATAATTATATCACCATTGCTGGCTTTAATGCGAAATCAGGTGGAAGCTGCTGAGCGATTGGGAATTAGAGCCATCTCAATCAATTCAACAAATTTTGCAGATTGGGAAAATAGCAAGCAAGCTGTTCTTGAGAACAAAGTTGATGCGCTTCTGATTTCTCCGGAAAGATTGTCGAATGAGAGCTTCATGAATAATATTTTAAGACCAATAGCTGAAAGGATTGGTTTATTTGTTGTTGATGAAGCTCATTGTATATCAGACTGGGGTCATGATTTCAGACCAGATTACCGGCGTATTGTGAGCATTCTTAAGTTTATGCCGGATGGTATGCCAATTCTTGGAACAACGGCAACGGCGAATAACAGAGTTTGTGACGATATTGTTTCCCAGCTTGGAGATATAGAAATAATTAGGGGAGGTTTAACCAGAGAAAGTTTATTCCTGCAAAACATTACACTCAAAGACCAGGCCTCGAGATTGGCATGGTTAAAAGAGAATATCCATAATCTTCCGGGAAGTGGAATAATTTATACGCTAACCAAAAGGGATGCAAGACTTGTAACAAATTGGCTTATTGAATGTGATATTGACGCAGCCTACTATTATTCAGGTGCAACTGATGATGGTTTTGAAGATTCAAATCAGTATCGACAATATGTGGAGGATGCTCTGTACAATAATGAAATCAAAGTTTTGGTTGCTACGTCTGCACTGGGAATGGGATATGACAAACCCGACCTGGGGTTTGTAATACATTATCAGGCACCTGGTTCAATAATCAGCTATTACCAGCAGGTTGGTCGTGCCGGTCGAGCTATTGATAAAGCATATGGAATACTCTTATCCGGACAGGAGGATGGTGATATTCATTCATATTTTAGGCAGTCGGCATTTCCACCGGAAGACAGAGTAAAAGATATCCTGGATGTGATAGAGAAGGAAGAGGGATTATCAATTCCCGAATTGATGAAACATCTTAATCTAAGAAAGGGACAAATTGAACAAGTTCTTAAATATCTTAGTGTTGAAGAAATATCTCCAGTCATAAAGATTGGAACAAAATGGACCAGGACTGCTGTTGCCTTTGAAATGGATTCAGAGAAAATATTAAGGTTAACAAATCAGCGTCTTAGAGAATGGCAGGAGGTAGAATCATACATTAGCTCAAAAGATTGCCTGATGAATTATTTGCAAAATTCTCTCGACGACACCAATCGTTCTATCTGTGGGAACTGCGCTAATTGTAAGCAAGAAGAAAAATTCCACGATGAGGTATTGCATGAGAATGGCGTTAAAGCAGCATTTTTCTTGCAACACTCTGAATTTGATATTAGGCTAAAGGTTCGAATACCATCTGATGCACTTTCGGACTATGGTTTTAAAGGGAATCTTCGTGAGAATTTGAGAGGGGAAGTTGGTAAATCATTATCCAGGTGGGGAGATGCCGGTTGGGGTAAGATGGTAGCAGAGGATAAGCATAACCAGCATTTCCGCGACGAATTGGTGGATGCTTTTGTTGAAATGATAAAAGAAAGGTGGGATATGAAACCATTTCCAAGTTGGGTAACATGTATCCCTTCGAACAGATACCCCGAATTAGTCCCTTCGTTTGCTCAAAGAGTAGCAGAAAAATTAAACCTGCCATTTAGTTCTGTTATAAATAAAATTGTTGAAGCAGCGCCACAGAAGGATCAGGAGAATAGTTACTTTCAGTGTAAGAATCTTGATGGTATATTTGAAATTAATAAAGATGTAAAAGCTGATGAGCCGGTTTTGCTTATTGATGACGCTATCGATTCTGGTTGGACTTTAACGATTGCATCAACCTTGCTAAGACGGGCAGGTAGCGGATTGGTGTATCCGGCTACATTGACTTCAACATCAGTAAATTAGGATTATGATTTCAGAAAGGACTAA
>CAYXQX010000488.1:0-3600 GCA_964467485.1 uncultured Porphyromonadaceae bacterium
TGAATTGAGTCCGTCCAAAGAAGGTGGTTTTGCTCTTACAGGATATTGGCAGGAGGATGAAAAAAACCCAAAGAGACTTATGTTTGCTTCTGTTGATAGTGCGGGCAGAGGTTATTTGAAAGCTATAACTGCTGTCTCCAACTTTATTGGATGTGATATTGTTAATTCTCATTCTGGAGGATATGGGATTTTAGCTGCTCAGGGAAGTCCTTTAGATGAAGCATCCTATAATATTGTTTTTATGATAGTTGACCTGGATGGTGGCCCGGTGAGTTTCTCGGGTGTGATTCATGGAGATCTGGGTAATAGCGAAATACAGAAATTTCCACCATGTTTAATTCAGACTGATGGGGGTTATGTTATTGCCAGCCATTCTTTCAATGGAACTGATTACGATATCAATGTGTTTTGGATTGATGTATCAGGTGAAATGATTATGAAGAAGGAGGTGATCCAACTTCCAGGCAATCAGTATGCTACTGATGTTATTATTTTGGAAGATGGTAGTTATATGATTATTGGTTCTCAGAAATCTGGTGAGACATATGATGCCTTGATAATTAAAACTGATCCTTTTGGACGGATAAATCCCGATAATTGACCAGAGGGTCCTTTGAACACTTATGGATCTACTTTTTTAATTTGTCAATTTGACTAAGGAGAGCTTTGGTTTCTGTTTGGCAGTCGCGAAGAAGTTGTTCAGCATTCTTTAGCTTTTTCTCCATTTCAGTTACTTCCTGGGAGCTACCACCACCGCCACCGCCTGCTTTTAGCTTTTCGATCTCGCCTTGTAAGCGAGTATTGTCGGCCGTAAGCCTGGTAACCTGGTCACCTGATCCTGAAGAGCTATTCAGACAATTGGCGAGTTGTTCCTGTATACTGGCTTGTTCCTTAAGGGCACCATATAAGTTGGAATACACTTTTATCACGTTGATATAGAGTTTTGATTCCCAGCTTTCATCTTCAATAACCTGGTTCTTTGTAGAACTAAGTTTCGATGCAATATCAGCATTAATGATATCAGTATTTCCTTCCCCATCTTTGTATTCTTGAACCTGACCGATCAGGACGGTTATCTCATCTATTGATGGTGCAAAAACTTCTTCCTGAAATTTTAAATGAGTTTTAAGGTTATTGAAATCCTTGTTAGATTTTGAGTCTGATAATCTAGAGATATTCATTGTGGTAAAACCCAGAACCATGGCAATGGCAAAACTGATAATGAACAGGCCTACAATCCGATAGAATGCTTTTGAGCGTTCTTTTTTATTAATAGGTTTCATCTGAGTATGATTTTAATTTACAATTTTTTCGACTCTCTTACAGATCAGTACATCATCCTCCTTTATTTTGCTGGAGCTTATTGAGCTATCCTGATCCAGAGCTTCACGGATTCGAAGGAATTTATTTTTTACTTTAAAAAAGACCCATGGGTCGGCTTCTTTTTCCTCATTAACATAAGAGATAGGCTCTTGTGGATGCCTGCTGTTATAATCATTGATGAAAAAGTAAAATAATCGTCCTAGTGCCATCCCGGCAGGTGCTTTTGCCCTGAATGTAGCCAGTTCATTACTGGCAATATTTTTCATAAATACAAAGCTGATAACGATTGGGTTATCCAATTCAGCATCAGTTGGGTCTTCAATATTCTCATCTACCGGGTACTGCCAGGTCCTGAATTCCTTGGCTGGCATTCCGGCAAGTTTAATAATGGCTTCATTCAAGAGCACTGGTACCAGGAACCACAATAGTGATAAATACCAGATCAAGGGTAACGATGGAGACTGAAGAAATGAGAAACAGATATTAGACAACAAGAAGCCAAATAGCAGAAATCCGATAATAAAAATGATTTGCATTTTGAGTTTTTGTTCCGGATACCACTCGATTGTATTTTTTGCCAGGGTAACATGAAGGATTCCAAGTATGACAATGAACATCTGTGAAAAAATCAAAAGAGAGCCTTCATTTTTCACAATGTTAAAAGAGAAGAACAGGGCTGGTACTGCCAAGAGAATGGATGTGGAAAGAGCATATAACAACCCAGATGTACCAAACCTTTTGAGCCCTTTGAGCCTTTTTATTATAACCATAAAAATGCCGAGGCCGACAACAAGGCTTCCTATCTTCAATGCTAAACTTGTACCATTCATTTTTTGTAAATCATAATGGGCTATAAAAATAGAAAAGAAAGCTTCAAATTCCTAAACTGATTTCATTCCTGTTAGTCTGTTATCCAAAGAGGCACTGTGAGTGCTCTGGTTTCTCCGTATTCAATACGATCTTGTAATACTACCAGCCGTGGGCATATTAATACTACCCACAGTGTAAGACGGTAAGACATTATTCCATGCCATAGTCAAATTTCTAACCCAAATTTATCCAATTAAAACCGTTGGACATCCCGCGACAATTGATCCGCCGTGCGCAGTCATATCTCCCATTCTGGCTGCCGGCTGACCTCCGATCAATACAGTAACTGATCCCAAAACAATACTGTCTGGCGGTCCTGCACAGGTTGCCATATCGCCAACCCGGGCTGCTGGCATACCTCCTATCAAAACCGTTGGACATCCTGGTGGGAGAATCGGACCTCCAACATGTGGTACAACACCAGTTACCATTGGGCAAACATGCATATCCGTTATTCTTGCGGCTGGTTGTCCCATAATTTTTTAATTAATACTTACCAAGCTTCCACTTAAGGTTAAGATTGCTGATGTTGATATTTCAGATCCTGCATTACCTGCGGCTTTGAACTGTACATCAGCAGCAATATTAACATTCATACCTTGTAGCGCTACATCACCTCCACTGGCTTCAAGGTTTACGTTTCCACCCTGAGATCCAGCAGTTATTTCCTGGCCTTTTAATTCCATAGCTTCGGCGGCTTCAACACCAATACCCTCACCTGCTTCAACGTTAATACCCCCACCTGCCTCTATTTTTATTCCCTCTTGTGCAGTAATCTCAATTTCGTTCGCTTCGATTTTCAATTTCTCTGTTGAGAATATTTTTAATTCGTTATTGGCTGTGTCAAGAGTTATTTCACTTACTTCATCCTTATCATATATCCTGATTTTTTCACTCCCGTCAACATCATGAAATTCAATAGTATGACCGCTTCTTGTGCGTATAGCCTTTATGTCAGGCGTAGCACCTCCCCATGCAGGATCCGGACAGAATTGGTTTGGGCTGGTATTGAATGCTCCCATTACATATGGGCGTTCCATATCCCCGTCTTCGAAAGCTACCAACACATCAGATTTTATTTCCGGAACAAAGAAATTCCCTCCTTCATTCATTACATAAGGGGTCATACATCTGATCCAGGGTGTAGTATCGTCCTGTCCTACCATCCAGCTGTAATCAATTATTACCCTTCCGTATTGTTCCGGATCTACATTGTTTTTAACCTGACCACGAATTGGATTAGAGTTGATAGTCGCATTAGGGTTTGCATTTTCCGGTATTTCACATTCGGCCGACATGGCAGTGAAATTGTTGTCGTAATTTAGAATATGATCAGTGAAATGTGAAATTTTAGTTATTCTATATCTTCCATAACTTTGAGAAGAATTGTCTGAACCAGATTTTGTG
>CAYXQX010000489.1:0-3587 GCA_964467485.1 uncultured Porphyromonadaceae bacterium
TCAGGACTCCCGGGGGTATATGTGGTTTGGAACGCAAGATGGCCTCAATCAATATGATGGATATACTTTAAAGCACTATAAATCAGAGTCGAATGACAAAAACTCGCTGTCTCACAGTTGGATATGGGATATTTTCGAAGACCATAATCAAAATCTTTGGGTGGCAACATGGAGTGGCCTAAATAAAATTAGTCCCGACAGAAACATCATCACCCAGTTTTACCCTGATCAGGATAATCCTAGTGCCATAAGAGGAGAAAGACCTGTATCGGTACAGGAATCTAAGAAGGGCATTATTTGGGTAGGGACATGGGGAGGTGGTGTTAATCGATATGACCAAAAAAAAGATAGTTTTATCTGCTACAGTAGTATAATAAACAAGGCTGTAGACTTACCTGGAGATTATATTCGAAAAATTTATATTGATGTGCATGATAATCTTTGGGTAGGAAGTTGGGGAGGACTCTGGAAAGGTGTTGAATCAGATGATGGACAATTCCAGTTTAGATATATTGACCTCTATCCTGGTATTGATAAAAAGGACATTAAAATAACATCTATCACTGAAAGTCAGAGTGGGAAAATATGGGTAGGAACTCTTGGATTGGGAGTTTTTGAGTTGTCTCAGAATGGTGAAAATATAAAATCTTTCAATTCTGAATCAGGACTTATAAGTAATCAAGTATCCCATATTACAATGGATATCTCAGGCCAGATATGGATTGGAACTGTAGCTAAAGGTGCCTGCTTATTGAATCCTGAAAATGGAAATATTAACTATACTATTAATGATCCTGAAAATCCTGAATCAATTGCGGCAGACAATATTAATTGTATTTACAGAGATAAATCAGGATTATTCTGGTTTGGGACCAAGGGACTAAGCATTTTTAATCCTTCCCAAAATAAATTTAATTCATATTCCGATTTTACTACAGAAAGAAAGGACATTAGGAGCATTAAAAATATTTCAGCCCTTCATCAGGATTATTATAATAGAATATGGCTTGGCACAAGCGGAAATGGTGTATTTTGTCTAAAGGAGAAATCTGACAAAACTAACTTTAAGCATGAAGAAAATTCACTCAAATCATTAAGCAAATTGAATGTTAGTTCAATTGTGCAGGATGATAAAAATAATATATGGATTGGCACCAGAGCTAATGGTCTGATAAAGCTATCTGCGGATGATAAAAAGCTAACTAATTTTATTGAACACCCTAGTAATCAGCAAACTCATGGACTAAATTTCATAAACGGCCTTGCATTTGTGCCACCCCACAATTTGTATATAGCAACATACGAAAAGGGGCTAATATGCTATGATACTCAATTAAAAACATATAAACGATTTTTCTCCCAATCAGGCCTTCAAAACTCATTTCCTGCAAATTATTTACTCAGAATTTTTAAGGACAAAACAAATAAACTGTGGATTTGTACATGGGGGGCAGGTGTCATTTATTTCAACCCTAAAGATGAAAGCTGGAGATCCTTCTCGCATATCCCGGATGATCCGACTTCACTTGGGGATAATATTCCACATGCAATTTGCGAAACGGAAGGAAAAGGCAAACGAAAAATATGGATTGGAACCAGGAAAGGCCTTTCTTGTCTGGATCTAAGCAATGGACAGGATAGTATTTTCACGAATTACTATCCCTCAGACGGACTTCCCGGCAGTATAATTAACTCCATTATTGAAGATGACAAGTCAAACTTATGGCTAAGTAGTAATTCCGGAATATGTAGATTCTCTCCTGACTCAATGATATTCCATAGTTTTAAAGAGCACGATGGTTTACAGGGAAACGAATTTAACGCCGGAGCAGGACTCCTCCTAAATGATGGCAGATTGATATTTGGAGGTGTAAATGGCGTTAACATCTTCCATCCTGATAGTATAAAACCTTCCTCTTTCTCTCCCGATATTGTTATAACTTCATTTAAAGTCTTTGATGAGGAATTCCCTGTTAACCCGAAAAATCCTACGACAAAATTAAGTTATAAAGAAAACTTTCTGTCCTTTGATTTCGCATCCCTTGATTACACCAAGCCCATCCAAAATCAATACAAATACAAAATGTCTGGAATTGATAAAGAATGGGTATTTGCAGATAAAAGACACTTCACTACCTATACAGATATTAATCCCGGTAGCTATACTTTTCAGGTTATGGGAACCAATTCAGATGGTTTCTGGAGTAATAAAATGGCAGAATTTGACATAGAAATTACTCCTCCCTATTGGGAAACATGGTGGTTCAGAATCTCTATAGCATTAGCCTTTGCAGGCATAATTTACGCTTTCATGGTCTATAGAATACAGAGGATTAGGGACATAGAAAGACTAAGGGTAAGAATAGCCAGTGATTTACACGACGATATTGGTTCTTCACTCACCAGAATTACAATACATTCACAGCAAATTCAGAATAGTAAGGATAAGAATAAGCTAGCTGCCGCCAGTGAAAAAATTGGGGAATTAAGTCGGGAAATTATTTCAACTATGAGTGATATTGTATGGTCAATTGATGCCAGAAATGATAGTATAGCTGACATGCTCGACCGAATTCGTCACTTTGCTTATAATACACTTTCAGAAAAAGATATTACAGTTACATTTCACCAGGAAGGAATGGAAAAGAACAAGAAAATTGATGTTTTACAAAGACAAAATATATTCTCGATATTCAAAGAATCAATAAACAACATAGTAAAACATGCCGATGCCGATAGTGTGACTATTGATCTGATAAATTCAGAGAAAATATTTATAATGAAGATCAGTGATAATGGAAAAGGATTTAATGAAGAAAAGATAAAAAAAGGAAATGGTCTTCAAAATATGAAAATGCGTGCCCGTAGAATAAATGCCAGTCTGGAAATATTCAAGTCACAAGGAACAGTGGTTCTGTTAAAAGGGAAAAGTTTAGGAAGATAAATCACATGATTATGGTATTTTAAATCAGATTTTAAACAGCTAATATCGCAGTATGATAAGTGTTTCTATAGTCGAAGATGATCATATCATCAGAGAGGGGATAGAGGAATTCCTTAATAATCAGGAAGATATGCTTTGCCTTCAGTCCCGCGAATCGGTTGAGCTAATGCTATCAGCCATGCAACATTCCGGTCAACCTGATATTATTCTTATGGATATTGGATTACCGGGAATGTCTGGTATAAGCGGGATGAAAATTATCTCAGAACGCTACCCTGATATCAACATCATCATGTTCACTGTACATAATGACTCCCATAAAATTTTCCAATCCTTATGTGCTGGAGCCTCAGGTTATTTACTAAAAAACACACCTTTTCAAAAAATTAAAGAAGCAATAAATATTGTTTACAATGGAGGTTCATTCATGTCACCCCAAATTGCTCGTAAAGTGGTTGAACTATTCCGGGAGAACAAAACTAAAGCTCCCAAATCAATACTAACTGATAAGGAAAAAGAAATTGTACTCGGATTGGTGGATGGTTTAAGTTACAAAATGATAGCTGACCGCTCATTTATTTCTATTGAAACGGTTAGATCCCACATAAAAAACATCTATAAAAAACTTCATGTGCATTGTAAG
>CAYXQX010000490.1:0-3577 GCA_964467485.1 uncultured Porphyromonadaceae bacterium
CCGGCATTTGCTCCATTATTTATACCTGAAACGAGCAGGTCTATCTTTTTTTCGAGTGCCTGAATTAATCCCATATTTCCATTAGTTTCTGCAATAACCTTATAGCCTTCGTATTCAAGATTATCCCTTAACCCATTGAGAATACTAATATCATCCTCTATTATCAGTATGGTTTTCACCTCTATTTATGTTTATATAAAATTACTGAAAATTTACTCCCTTTTCCCGGTTTGCTGTCAATCAATATCTTTCCATGGTGGGCTTCCACTATTTCCTTTACCACAGTAAGTCCGAGACCCGTACCGGTTATTTCTCCGGATTCCTTTTGCTCGACCCGGTAAAACTCTTCGAATATTTTTGCGTGCTGATCCTCCTCAATTCCGATCCCCTTATCTTCTACCTCAATAATAATGCTCACTGCATCCTCATGCAAACGGACATATATCTTTTTGGAATCACCTGAATATTTAATGGCATTGCTGAGAAGGTTGGTGAAAACCTGTTTTAATTTTTCAGAATCTACCTTAGCATTAATGTCCCCATCAATTTCTCTTATCATTTCAAATCCTTTTTCTTCCAACCAGTAATTCATGTCGCGGATGGCATCCATCATAATCTCCGAAATATTAGAATCTACGAGGTGATATTCCTGACGGGCCTTTTCCATTTTGGAAAATTCAAGAATATTGTTGATCATCCGCTTTAATCGTTCACTTTCGTTTACCACCACCGACAGGTATTTCTTCCGACGGGAAGCTTGTTTTACCCTGCCCATCATCATGGATTCGGCATACATACGGATGGAGGTCAGGGGTGTTTTTAATTCATGAGTAACATTTGAAATAAAATCGGACCTCAAGCGTGCGAGACGTTTTTCCCTGGTGATATCCCTTAATATCAGCGCAATCCCAAGGATCATTGCAAGAAGGAGCATCATGGAGGAAACTCCATATATCCAGCTTCTTCGTTTTACCAGATCTTTTATCAGGTTTTCATCGGCCAGCTTGATGCGGACCAGGTACCCTGGGAACCAGGGGTTAAGCTGAGATGTATAGATAAGATTATTCCCTTCCGGTACTGGCCAATAATCCCCCGGGAAATCCATGGTATAATCAAACTCAAAACCTGATTGAAGGCCGGGTTTAAGAATACTTTCGAAAAGTAATTCCCGATCGGCCAAAAAGCCTGCCGAATAATCATTTATAGTACCGATCAGGAAAAATTGATTGCTGCTATCCGACGAGGAATCTACCACTCTGGAATCCTTGCTCTTGTTAAAATGATCATCAGATCCTCCTCTCTGCACGAGTTCCGACAATTCGTTCCTGTAAGCACTCACAAATTTAAGTTGACGATCTAAGTTGATTATCAATTGGTTAACAATTCCTGTTTTTTCACTGTTTTCGAAGCTGTTTTCCCTTAACCATATCCTGATGAGATCCAGGAGGTCTCTGGTATAGAAATTCAGGGGAACAAAGCCCTCTTCCATTTTTTCAAGGCAAAATTCAACAAGCAAGAGCGTTCTGTCATTGTTATCAGGCTTGCTGATTTTCATCAGTTGAGAAACTGCAAAATAGACCCAGGGATTTCCGTCGTCTCCTGTTTCCCCGAAATGGTTTACAATGATAGAATTGTACCGTTCGTATGCATCTTTATCATCGTTCAGTTTCACAGAAACCCTGCCCAAAGCATTCAGCACTTTTACAGAATCTTTTCCATCGCGCGAATGGTTCAGGCAATCTAGAAATAATCCTTTTGCTTTTAGCAGCTTGTTTTCCACAAATTCCGATCCCTCTCCCTTTGCAAAAGTTGATCTGTATCCTGATGAATGGCTTTTCCCCATTACAGTCTGAGGTATCCCGATGAAATTTGGGAAAAGAAAATCACCATTTGTATTCAGTATGAATGGATGGATTATAAAATCATAGCCAACAGCAGTTTTTAAGAGCGAATCTTTCAGGAATTCAGGAAGGGTTTTCTCATTATTGATTACGGTTGCAATTTTTTCAATTTTTTGATTCAGTGCTGCTGAAAACCTGTCATAAAGATGTCTTTGATCTTCGATAATCCTTTTTTCAGTAAGCTCCTTGAGGTTTGAAATGTTGTTGATGCTAAACCAGGTCAAAACGCTTCCCGACAAAGCAACGGCAATGATAAAAACGACAGAAAGCCGTGAAGCCGGGTTGATTTTATGGTTCATAAAAAATTTGTTTGTTCCTTTCATGGCATTATAAACCAAAGGTACCCCAGGATATCCTGAGATACCTTTCTCTAATTATTTATTTTTGAAATAATTGTCTCATTAATTTCAAATCTATTTTTTTCCAGTTTCTTCTTTTGGCAGGAAGTTTTCCATGAACCAGAACTCATTTACACGTATTGTCCTACCACCAAAAACAAAGCGTTTTCCATCTGGTGACCAGTCGAGGTGTTTTATACGGACATTTGACAGACCGGTTTTAATATCTTCAATACTTCCGTCATCTATATTCATGATTTTTATGACCTTACCATCTGCATGGTTAAATGCAATCCGTTTACTGTCAGGAGACCACACCAATTCTGTATGCATATTAATTTCAGGAAACTCTTCAAATACCCTGATATCTCTACTTTCAATATCTATTATTTTAAGTGTTTTTGGATCCATAAACTCTTTTCCGTCCGAATAAGCAATCTTTTTTCCATCCGGAGACCATATCAAATGAGTTGCGAAAGTGCCAGGATTTGGATCCAGTAATTCTGGTTCTCCTCCATTTGAATCAATTATATAAATGCGAGAGTCACCAAAAAAGTTTTTGCCACCAAAAAAGCTTTTTTCGTTTAATTCTGTATGAACAAAGGCTATTTTTTCCCCATCGGCTGACCAACACGGACTCGAATCGAAAAAGTTCCCTGGTGTATTAGTAAGTTGGATGGCATCCTCACCATCGACTGAAACTTTCCATATTTTGGATGTTGGCCAATGCATATTATTGGTATTAGTGTCGGCTTGAGTGGTATTAGTGTCGGCTTGAGTCCAGGTAGAAGTAACAATCCATTTACCATCGGGAGACACCTTGTTTCCACTTATAAATCCCAATTGTTTTATAATTTTCCCCTTATAATTAGTTTTAAGCGGTTTACCTTTTCCGCCTGAGGCTGACACCGAAGCCAGAATGTAACCACTATAATTAATAGGTCGTGGTTTAGGATTCGTAACATAATAGATTTGTTCACAATTTTTCGACCATCTTGGCTGCAAAGCCATACCGTCATGTAATATTTTTGCTGCCTGTCCACCTTCTACTGGCAAAGTATATAAACCATATTGCGTATCTTTTATAGTTAATGCACCAATTTTATTATCGTGTGTCCATCCCGTCAACCCTCTGACTGACCCAGGTGCCTCAATACGAATTACTTTACCGATTGTATTTGCTATTTTAGAAAAGGGAACAATACTAATTTGGTTAAAAAGAGAATAATCATGAAATGCAATCAGTTTTCCATCGGGCGACCATATTGGACTTGATGCATCATCGGCATCTGCTAATTTATATGGTTTACCACCATTCGCTTCAACTACCCATAATCC
>CAYXQX010000491.1:0-3577 GCA_964467485.1 uncultured Porphyromonadaceae bacterium
GCTCTTCATTATAATCACCATATGCCTCTGCAGGTGGTATTACCAAACTAAGATCAGCTCCAGCTTCCTCTCCTTCCAACTCCTTTTCAAGTCCGGGTATAAGTTGTCCTGTACCATGGATATATGGTAAGGGATCTTTGCCATCAGAGGTGTCCAAAAGTTCACCTTTGTCTGATTTCAATGTGTAATGTATCGAAACAACCTTGTTCTTTTCAACTTTCATACTTGCTTTTTTTGAAATTTTAGCGCGCAAGGTAAAAAAAATAGTGACGGGTGACAAAAAAGGTGTGCCCATTGAAAAGCCCCAGCTAAAACTGGGGCTAAACAAACATCACTTACTCCTTGTGACTTGCTATTTAACCCGAAGGTTAAATGAGTTTAATTTTTTTCTTCCAAAAAGAACTAATGCCAGGCTCCTAAAATCGCACCTTGAAGGCCAAGAAACAAAATCTGATAGCCGGCATCAATCAGCCACAGTTTAAAGGATCTTCTTTGATAAAGATAGTTAATTCCTATACTCATTCCAACAAAAAACAACCCAAATATGTTGTACTTTTGGGAACCCTGGAAATAGGGTATAATTGAAGAAACAATATGGCAGATAATAAGGATAAAAAGAAGAATAAATTCACCCTGGAAGGTTTTCGAAAAGTATTTAAACTATTCAAATATCTTCACCCATATCGGATAGAATATACAATTGGAATGGAATTCCTATTAGCTTCCAGCATCGCTGGCCTAGCATTTCCTGAGCTCATGGGAGATTTGGTTAATTCTGGGATTGATGGAGATGAAGGTAGTGAGCTGAGAAGAATAGTTTTATTACTTGGAGTAATATTCATTGCGCAATCAATTTTCTCATATTTCAGAACGGTTCTCTTCGTTAATGTAACAGAGAAAAGCATGGCAGATTTGCGGAGCGACACATTTTCTCATTTGATACAACTTCCGATGATGTTCTTTGATGAACACAGAGTGGGTGAATTAAATAGCCGCATTTCAGCTGATGTTTCCTTAGTACAAGAAACCCTTACTAGTACGCTGGCAGATTTTATTCGGCAAATAGTTTATGTTTTGGGTGGCATTATTATTCTGAGTATTAAAACCCCCACCCTCACTCTATTCATGCTAACTATAATACCCCCTGCCGTTATTCTTGTTTTTATTTTTGGACGTTTTATCAGGAAACTTTCAAAAGATGCCCAGAAACGAGTTGCTGAAAGTAATACTATTGTTGAAGAAACCTTACAAGGCATTAGAAGTGTAAAGTCGTACACGAATGAATTTTTTGAGATTGGAAGGTATAAGGATAGGATTTGGAAAGCTGCAAGGATTGGAATGAAGAGTGGCAAATACCGTGGTGCGTTTTCTTCTTTTCTAACTGTTAGTCTTTTTGGCTCTTTGGTGGCAGTAATCTGGAGAGGTGCAACCATGCTTTCTGCAGGAGAATTAGCAGCAGGAGACTTATTCAGTTTTGTTATTTACTCAGTTTTTATTGGAGGTAATATTGGTGGTATGGCTTCGGTGATAACCCGTATGCAGCGTTTCATAGGTGCTACCGAGGATCTTTTTGAAATATTTGATTCTGAGGAAGAAGATGTTGAAGAAATTAGAGCATTAGATACAGGGCAGATTTTAACAGGTCAAATAAGGTTTAATAATCTCAGCTTTGCCTACCCTTCAAGGAAAGAAGAATTTGTATTAAAGGAAATCAACATGGAGGTAACCCCAAATCAGGTTGTTGCCTTGGTTGGTGCCAGTGGTGCCGGGAAATCTACCATTGCATCCCTATTACTTGGCTTATATCCACCCAGTTCCGGTGCGCTTCAATATAATGAGAAAGACTCTACCTTATTTTCGTTATCCGCCCTTAGGAATCAGATCGCCCTGGTTCCTCAGGATATATTTCTCTTTGGTGGAACCATAAAAGAAAATATTGCTTATGGGAAAGCCAATTCAAGTGATATTGAAATTGAGGAAGCAGCCAAATTAGCTAATGCCTGGGAATTTATTGAGAGGTTTCCGGATAAGCTTGAGACCGTTGTTGGAGAGAGAGGCACCCAGGTTTCAGGAGGACAGAGGCAAAGGATTGCTATCGCCAGGGCTATACTCAATAATCCTAAGGTGCTTATTCTTGATGAGGCTACATCTTCCTTAGATTCTGAATCTGAAAGACTTGTACAAGCGGGGCTTGAGCAACTCATGAAGGGAAGAACTTCTATCGTTATTGCTCATAGGCTTTCAACAATCAGAAATGCTGATAAAATAGTAGTTCTGGAGCGCGGAAGCATTGTTGAACAAGGCACACATGAAGAACTTATGGGAAATATAACAGGATCCTACAGGAAGCTGACTGAAATGCAGATTGGAGTCTGATCTCTTACTTTACAATCTTAACATTGACTGCAGCAGGTCCTTTGTGTCCTTTTTCAACCTCAAAGCTCACCAGATTACCTTCAGTTATGGGCTCCAAAGTACTATTTATGTGAACAAAAACACTTTCCTTTGTAACAGCATCTCTGATAAAGCCATATCCTTTAGAATCATTGAAATAGCTGACTGTACCTTTTCTGATTTTATCAGCTTCATCTTCCTCAGGCTTTGCCTCAATTGCGATTGAAATATCTTCTAACTTAACTTCTGTCCTTTTATCAGGATCGGGAGGTGTAGAGGTGATCATGCCATTTTCATCAACATAAGCAATCATATCTTCCATACTACCCTTTTTCCCATCCTCCTTCTTTGCCAATCTAGTCTTTTCCTTTTCTTTTCTTTTCTTTTCTTTCTTGCTTCTAACTTCTTTTTTGCCGTATGTTTCGCGTGATCTACCCATAAATATTCTTAATCTTAATAATTATTTTTAAATGATATATAATTTAATATCCAGCAAAGATATATACATTAATATTACAAAAAATTATAATGCTGTCATATAAATTCTCAAGCTTTTTTTGCTCTCAAATATTCTTTCTTCATATCTTCAAATATCCTTTTTACTGTAGACATTTTTTCAACTTTGCTGGCATTAGCTCCTGTAAAAACAAAACCATCATTTAGATTACCCTGATATGCTGATAAAAGGGCTTCTGAAATACAATATGATGTTGTTTTCGGGTTACATGATCTGATACAATTGTTTCTGCAAAAGGCAGGCCTTCTTTTGCCCTCACTAGCTTCTCGAAGGAACTTATTAAAAATGCTTCTCCCTGGCATTCCAACCGGGCTTTTTATTATTTTCACATCCTCATCAGTGGCATTAATAATAGCATTCTTAAATTCGATTGAAGCATCGCATTCCTCAGTTGCAACAAAGCGCGTCCCAAGTTGAACTGCTGAAGCACCTCGTTCCATAATCTGGTACATATCATTCCCTGTAAAAATGCCTCCTGCAGCAATAACAGGAACTTCTTTATTATATCTAGCCTTTAAATCCTTAGCTACCTTTACAACATCTGATATCAAATTTTCTAAAGTATTACTAATATTTAGCAATTCATCAGCCTTAAACCCTAAATGACCTCCTGCTTTTGGTCCTTCAACTACAAATGCATCAGGCAAATAATTGAAATTCTGCATC
>CAYXQX010000492.1:0-3575 GCA_964467485.1 uncultured Porphyromonadaceae bacterium
AAGTGGATGCTCCTCGAACTGGAAACAAAGAAATAATGAAAACATACCTACTAACACCACTGTTAATTATCCTCGCTGCCTGCTCAACCAGCAAAAACCCCAATATCATTCTTGTAATGACTGATGATCAGGGATATGGCGATCTTTCAGTACATGGAAGTCCCGATGTGCTGACCCCCAATATCGATTTGCTCCATGAACAGAGCATACGGTTCACCGACTTTCAGGCGAGCCCTACCTGCGCTCCTACCAGATCAGCTATCATGACTGGCCGTGCCCCTTTCAATAATGGAGTAACTCATACCATTAATGAACGGGAAAGAATGACCCTCGAAGCCTACACTCTTGCTCAATTATTAAGCGATAATGGCTACTCAACAGGAATCTTCGGGAAATGGCATCTCGGTGATGAGGAAGCATATCAACCCGATATGCGTGGCTTCAGCCGTATGTTTATCCATGGCGCCGGAGGTATAGGACAGTCATATAATTGCTCCTGTGCCGATGCTCCCGGGAATAGCTATTTTGATCCGATAGTCAAGGATAACAGCCTCTTTGTTAAAACAGAAGGATTCTGCTCCGATGTGTTTTTCGACGAGGGCATGAGGTGGATAAAGGAAAATGCCGACAAAAACCAGCCTTTCTTTGCTTACATAGTCACCAATGCTCCTCATAGCCCATACCTGGCACCCGATCCCTTCAAACAGAAATTTGCTGAGGAAGGGTATGGAGCTTCTGCCCAGGGATTCTATGGTATGGTCGAAAATATCGACTATAACATGGGACGCTTAACAGCGAATCTGGATAAATGGGATTTAGCCGATAATACTATCCTGATATTCATGACCGACAATGGAAAAGCATTATCAACCGACAGAGGCCGCCCCGATGGACGGTCTGTTAAGCAATATAATGCCGGAATGCATGGCTATAAAGGAACCACCTATGAAGGTGGAACGCACGTGCCATTTTTTATCCGCTGGCCAAAGCAATGGAAAGAAGGAATAGATATCCCTCAGATGGCTAATCACTTCGATATCTTCCCAACACTGGCAGAAATAACCGGAGCACCAATCCCTGATGATAAGATACTGGATGGCCAGAGTTTGCTGCCATTAATATTAAATCCTGATGTTGACTGGCCCGACAGATATCGTGTTTTTCACCAGGGTAGATGGCCTATCGGTGCTGAACCGGATTCTTTTAAATACACCAAATTTGCCGTTCGAAATGAAAGATTCCGTCTGGTTGGAATGAATGAACTATATGATATCCAAGCTGATCCTGGCGAAAAAACAAACGTCATTAAGCAGCATCCCGAGGTAGTAGATGCTATGATGACTGAATATGAAAGATGGTGGACTGAAGCACGCCCACTCATGGTGAATGAATTCGTGCCAATGAGCAAAATAAAACCATATCACGTGATGTATGCAGATCAAAAAAAGAATGATGGCATACTACCATGGCAAAAACCGGATTTCAAGTAAGTAAAGGACTAGTCCATTCCATAAACTCAAGTAATATAAATATCAACAAAATCATGAAAGCCATTAGTACATTACTATTTATCTGTTTCCTTTTATTCTCTTGCCAACCGGAACAAACCCTCGAAATACCCGCCCTCATCCCACAGCCTGTTTCTGTGGTGGCCGGTGAAGGAGTATTCGAATTAAACAAGAGCACAAAAATTGTCCTTGCTGAGGACAATGAGGAAATCAAATTCATGGCCCAACAGTTTGCTAAGCACCTGTCACTTCCATTGGGATTCACAATGGAAACCACCGTTGGGAATACCTCTGATAACTCAATTCAACTCGATATAAAAAATCAGGATAATCCTGATGAAAACAATGAGGCTTATGAACTAAAGGTGTTAAAAAAAGGTATTAAAATTTCAGCAAGCTCTAAAGCAGGATTATTCTACGGACTACAGACACTAGTCCAACTACTACCTCCTGATATTGAAAACCTTAACAACAAAACCCGTTCTGAATGGCTTATCCCTGCCGTGGAGATAAATGATTACCCACGTTTCCCATGGAGGGGCCTGATGTTAGATGTGAGCCGTCATTTCTTTAGCAAGGAACAAGTGCTGGCATATATCGATCAGATGGTGAAATATAAATTCAATGTTCTTCATCTTCATCTGTCGGATGACCAAGGGTGGAGAATTGAGATAAAGAAATATCCAAAGCTGACTGATATAGGGGCCTGGCGGGTACCCCGACAAGGAACCTGGTGGACTTTTGATGCACCAAAAGCTGGAGAAAAAGCTACTCAAGGGGGATTTTACACACAGGAAGACATCAAGGAGATGGTTAAATACGCTGCAGAGCGACAGGTCACAATTCTTCCGGAGATTGATATTCCGGGGCACAGTCTGGCTATGATCGCAGCTTACCCTGAGCTGTCAAACACCGGCATTAAATATCCGGTAAATCCAGGCAGCAGATTCTATACTATTGATGACAATACACTAGATCCTTCAAATGAAAAGGTATATGAGATGCTGGATAATATCTTCACAGAGATTGCTGAGCTCTTCCCTTCTGAGTACATACATATTGGTGGAGATGAGTGTTACAAAGGATTTTGGAGAAAGAATCCCAACTGCCTGACTCTAATGAAGAAGGAAGGTTTGAAAGATGCCAAGGAATTACAGAGCTATTTCATCAAACGTATTGAACAGATACTGATAGCAAAGAATAAAAAACTCATCGGCTGGGATGAGATTCTCGAAGGAGGCTTAGCACCTGAAGCAACCGTCATGAGTTGGAGGGGAATGAATGGAGGTATAGCAGCTGCCAAGATGGGACATAAGGTAGTAATGACACCTACCCACCACTGCTATCTTGATCTTTATCAGGGTGATCCGGCCATTGAGCCACAAACATATTCAATGCTAAGGCTTAGGGATTGCTACAACTTTGAGCCTGTTCCGGAAGGAGTGGATCCTCTCTTGGTGCTGGGTGGCCAAGGCAATCTATGGACCGAATCGGTTGTGACCTTGCGACATGCTGAATACATGACCTGGCCGCGATCTCTGGCTCTGGCTGAAGTATTATGGACCCCAAAGGATAACAAGGATTGGAATGGTTTTATTCCACGTATGGAAGAGCACTTTGTGAGATTCGACCTGGCGGATATCAAATATGCACGCAGCGCCTTTGATCCAATAATTACCATCACCCCTGAAAACGGCAAACATTTTGTTGAAATAGAAACAGAAATAGAAGGTCTGGATATCTTCTATTCTTTCGACGAAAGTTATCCTGATCAATTCTATCCCAAATACGAGGAAGGTATTATTTTCCCTCCCGGTGCAGGATCAATCAGGGTTGTTACCTACCGTGATGGGGAGCAAATTGGCAAAGAGATAAGAAGGGAAATAGAGAAAAAGTAGGCTGGAATCGAAATAATCAGCTTTTGAAATTAACAACACCCCTTACAACACCCAACAAAAAAAGGCCCCAGGTAGAGACGCATAATTGCGTCTCCCTAAGCCCTCTTATTCCTTTACTTAAGCTCAAGCCATAAGCCTTAAGCCTTTAAATGGGTGGTACCCAGAGCCG
>CAYXQX010000493.1:0-3568 GCA_964467485.1 uncultured Porphyromonadaceae bacterium
AATAGGAAGATATACTTGCAACATTTGTTTCAGCACTGGTTGCCTGCATTTTAAAGGTATCACTGCTGTGTACAGGTTGGCCGTTTACCGGGGTAATACGAACTCCCATACTAGTAGCTACCAAGAGTGAATACCGACAATTGGTTTTTAAATCTATGCTCATGTTTAAATTGTAATTATAGTAAGCTGAATAGTTACCTATTGAGGAAGCTGTAATTATCTTATCCTTTCAACAGCTTTCAACATTAAGTAATCACGTCGTACACCTCTCCACGCCAAAAAACTTAGGATAAAAGCAATAACAGGCATTATTGTATAAAAAACAAGATTCAAGCTGCCAGCCAATTCATTTGCTCCCTGTCGGGCAAAATAATAACCCAATCCAATAAGTCCAACCATTAATATCATATTATAAACAGTGAGACGTAACTGGAGCAACCTTTTCTTGTAAAGGAAAATTGTAATTATAGAAATCAGAGTAATAGTACATATTAAAATTAGCAAAGGGAGACAGGGAAGTATTACCTCCCCTGCCCCAGCAGATTTAACTGCATTTGCAAATAATATTCCTGATTCACCATCAGCTGCTTCAATGTTTAGCAAGGGTTTGAATACCATCAAACCAGTTACTATCGCACTAAGAAGCAAGAACAAAGATTGAATTCTTTGAATCATGACTAAAAAAATCTTTTAAAAGCTACTAGTTTGAATTCAATATTAATGGCAAGCCATCTGCTCCACCACCAATTATGATAATTTTTGAATTCGGAGAACTAGCTAATTGAAGGGTTGTTTCTATACCCCTCATTTTAAGCAAGCTTGGAGTCAAACTACTATTGATGATTTTGTTAGCAACAGCTTCACCTTCAGCAGCAATTTTCTTTCTCTCTGCCTCAGCTATTTCTTTTTCCAGCTTAAACTTATATGCAAGTGCTTCTTGTTCAGTAGTAAGCTTTGATTCAATTGCTGATTTAATATCACTTGGCAGGTTTATTGATCTTATCAAGAAGGCCCTCATCTCTATATAGTTATTGCTTAGTATCTTTTCAGTCTCCCTGATAATATCTTCTTCAACTGCTTTCCTTTTCGTTGAATAAATTTCTTCAGCAGTGTATCTACCAGCAACCTTTCTTACAGATGATCTTACCTCAGGTTTTACCAATTGCTGGATATATCCCTGTCCAAATTTCTCATGCAGATCCCCAATCTTTTCATAGATTGGATTAAAACGTACTGAAACATCCATGTTGATCGACAATCCATTTTTATCCAAAATGTCCATTGTTTCTTCACTTTGTTGCTCTTTTACGTTATATATATTAAGAGTATTCCAAGGGGCAATTATCTTGAATCCCGGAGTGAAGATATTTTCTTTGTCAAGCAAGCTTCTTAAAGGCTTAAAAACCACGCCTCTTTCCCCTGGCTGAAGGGTTTTGAACATTCTTGCTCCAAAAATAATCAGTAACAATACGATTACTATTGATGCAATAATAACAGGTGAAATTTTTTTATTATCCATTTTTTATTCATTTTGATGTTCTACAAAAGTAATCAAATTCTTGCTCAGTTCTTATGAGATTACACTTACTCAACTTTCTTGTTTTTTTAATAGCTTTGAAAAAATCATTACAAAGTGCGTAGATACGAAGAATCAGAATTAATATTGAATGGCGACGGATCGATATTCCATCTTCATTTGCTTCCGGAGCATATTGCAGATCATGTAATTCTAGTAGGAGATCCAGATAGAGTTGACATGATTGCCGAATTTTTTTCAGGGATAAGGTGTAAAATCAGGAATAGGGAATTTTATACTGTTACTGGTACTTTTAATGGTAAAGAAATAACCGTTATTTCCACAGGCATAGGCACGGATAACATTGATATTGTTATCAATGAACTGGATGCGCTTGTTAATATTGATTTGAAAACCCGTACAGATTTTGTAGCCAAAAGGCAATTAACAATATTCCGAATTGGTACTTCAGGTGCTATACAGCCCGATATTCCTCCAGGATCAATTATTGCCAGTCAGTATGCTTTAGGATTTGATGGGCTTCTTAATTTTTATCAGGAAAGAGATAATGTAAGTAATCCTGATATTGAAGAGTCTTTCATTGAACAAACCAGTTGGTCTTCTCGTTTCCCTTCTCCATATATTTGTATGTGTTCACCTGAATTAATTGAACGTTTCAGGGAATTTACTATTCAAGGGATAACTATAAGCGCAAATGGCTTTTATGGACCTCAGGGTCGTGATTTAAGAGCCAGACTTGCTTTTCCTGAGCTCAACAAAAAACTGATGGAATTTAGGTATAACGACATCAGAATCACAAACTTTGAAATGGAGGGTTCGGCAATTTATGGATTATCAGCCATACTTGGTCACAGGGCATTAACTATCTGTTTGGTAATAGCTAACAGGGAAAACAAGAAGTTTTTGCAGGACTATAAAAAATCGATGAAAATTCTGGTTGAACGATGCCTAAATACCATATCAAAAATTTCAAGCGATGAAGGATGAGCTTAGTCTATTAATTTCTCTCCTCGAAGACCCGGATCCTGAGATATACCGCAGGCTGTCACAACAAATATTTTCCAGTGGCGAAAAAGCTATTCCTCTCCTTGAAAAAGCCTGTTTTAGTGCCTCATCACGTGATCATTTCGACAGGATGGATCAACTTTTAGCAGAATTATATTTCAGAAGGATTAAGGACCGTCTTAAAGTGTGGATCTCAGGAGATAAAGACTTATTAACTGGAATAACTCTGGTAACAGAAATTATGGATTCTGAAAAGGCATCAGAAAAAATAATTAAAATTTTATCTGATCTGCGAAATGAGATATGGGTTGAGTTAAACAATAAACTAACCGCTCTGGAAAAAACGAGGATTGTGAATCACTTTTTTTTCACAAAGGAAAACTTTAAGGTTAAGACTACCATTCAGGCTCATCCTAAGGATTTCTCTTTATCCAGGCTAGTATCTGATAAATCGGGAACGGAACAGAGTGTTTTTGCAGCCTATACAATTATTGTAAGAATGCTTGGATTACCAATATATGGGGTGAATATTCCAGGTACTTCGATTCTAGCGTATCTGGATTTTCCATTTACCTCAAAACCAGGATATGTTCCGGCAAGTGTTAAGCCTTTGTTTTTTATTAGTCCGGTTGAAGATGGTAGAATTCTTGGAACAGAAGAAGTAAGGCTCTATTTTTCTGAATTATATCCTGATATAGCCTATAAGGAAGTAAAAGCAATTTCCGACCTACAATTTGTAGAACAATATACCATACAGATAGCAAGATCCTGTAGGAAATCAGGCAAAAAGGAATTGGAGAACAAACTCAGAGAACTTCTAACACTATGGGGAAAACACTGATTTTCAATAGTTAAGTTTTCCTCGATACAATAAATTTTAAAAATAAGCTTCTCATAGTTTTTTTATTTCCTATTTTTTTATCTTTGCAGCCCTCACACCCACACTCACACTCACACTCTATTGCCCAGATGGCGAAATTGGTAGACGCGCATGGTTGAGGGCCATGTGACCGTAATGGTCGTGCA
>CAYXQX010000494.1:0-3568 GCA_964467485.1 uncultured Porphyromonadaceae bacterium
TGAGTCAAGATCATCAACCGGAACAGCTGTTGCCGTCCGCAATCCCTGGCCAAAACTCAGTCCTGCAAATGCCACAAATAAAAACAAAAGTGTAAATTTCTTCATAGTACTATTTTATGATTTGTAATATAAATTAAATTTTTTCTAAATATACAAAATTAAGACCTCCCTTGCTATGACTAAGCTCAGCTATCTTTCATAATCATATGTTAATGTTTCTTAATGCCGAAACTCTTATTCTAATTTCAAAATTACCCTAATTAGAATTAAAAAAAAACTAACAGCAAGCCAATAATCGCTTGGCTTCATAAGTGCGTGCCATCTAATCATAAGTGCGTGCAATCCCTTGTTAACAGAACAAATACACCCTTCTCACCCTTTGTGGAATACGCGTAAGAATTTCATAAGGGATTGTATTAAGCTTCTCTGCTATTTCGTCCAGACTTATCTCAGCTCCAATGAGGGTTACCTGATCCCCAACAGAGACATCCATATCAGTAACATCTACCATAATCATATCCATGCAAACCCGGCCAACAACTGCCGCCATCTTCCCATTACAAAACACACGGCCCAGTCTGTTGCCTAATCGTCGATCGAAACCATCCGCATAACCTACCGGGATAATGGCAATCTTTCCATCACTTTTCATTACTCCGGAGTTGCCATATCCAATAAGCTCACCCTTTTCTAATTCATGGATTTGAGTAATATTAGACTTTAAGCTTATTACCGGTTCCAGGGAAACCATACCAGAAGGATCAACCCCGTACAAGCCAATACCAAGGCGAACCATATCAAAATGATATTCAGGAAACCTAAGAATTGCTGCGGTATTGTCAAGATGAACAAAAAAAGATGATCTAATTCTGCTTCTCAGCTTTCTAACAATATCAGAAAAACTCTTCGCCTGCATATGGGTGAATTTATCTTTCTCCTTATTATCCGCGGAGGCCAAATGACTGAAAACACTCCGGACAACAATCACTTCCTGATCTTCCAGAAATTTCATTAATCCATCAATTTCATTAGGCTGAAATCCCAGACGATGCATTCCTGTATCTATCTTTAGATGAACAGGATAACCCTTAATACCAGCTAATGACGCTTCTTTATGAAAAGCTTTCAGTAGTTCGAAGCTAAACACCTCTGGTTCCAGGTGGTATTCTATTAATGTTTCAAGACTATCTAACCCAGGATTCATAACCATAATTGGTACATCTACTCCTGACTCTCTCAATTGGACACCTTCATCAACAAATGCAACTCCCAGATAGTCAATCCGCTGATGTGCAAGAAATTTAGCAATTTCATGGGTCCCGCTGCCATATGAAGCTGCTTTTACCATCGCCATAATTCTTGTACCCTCCGATAGTTTTGATCTAAAATAATTAAGATTGTCCAAGAGACTACTCATGTTAACTTCAACAATAGTATTATGAACACGCTTTTCCAGTTTTCTACTTATCTTCTCAAACCTGAATCTCCTTGCACCCTTCAAAAGAATGGCCTCATTGTTAAATCGGGATAGAGGAAAATCCTTCAAAAAAGTATCTGTATCAATATAGGACTCAAAAATGAATTCAAATTTGGCCCTATTGTTGGTGAAAAGCGGCCCGATACCAATGATTCTGAAAAGGTCCTTATCCTTTATAAGTAAGTTAATTCTATTTATTAATTCGGCTTCTTTCAGCCCGGTTTGCAATAAATCAGAAAAAATCAAGGTCTTGTTTTCCTGTGGCAGCTGGTTTATCAACAAATCAATGGCTATTGAAAGAGAATGTAAGTCGGCATTATAAAAGTCATTAATCAAGGTACACCCTCTTTGCCCTTCCTTTTGCTCCAGTCGCATGGCAACAGCTTCCAATTCTAAAACACCTTTCTGAAACACATCAGGGGAAAGATCATTATAAAGCCAGAACAGCCATATTTGAATCACATTTTCTATAGAAGCCGGATCAGAAAATGGTATTTTCAGTTCATAGGTTTTAGAATTAAATAATCCTGATGCAATTGTTCGACCATTCTCTGATGAAAGTAAATTAACTTTCAGATCTGCATTCTGAAAAAGTGACCAGGAAATAGTTTTTGTTGAACACCCCTTGAAAAACGACTCTACTCCTTTGGCCACAAGATCATTATCCTTGTTATAGAACAGGCATTGAGAATTCCTGAAAAGCAGCAGTTTCTCTTCCAGTTTGGCTTGAAATGATTCAAAATTCTCCTGATGAGCACCCCCCAAATTTGTCAATATCCCAAATTCAGGATGTAAAATATTTTCTAAATGGAACATCTCGCCAGGCTTGGAAATACCGGCCTCAAGAATGTGGTAGTCGGGACCAGAATCCATCATAAGTACTGAGCTTGGCACTCCAACCTGAGAATTATAGGATTTAGGGTTTTTTTGCACTGAGAACACCTTTGCCAATAACTGAGAAGCCCATTCTTTAACAACAGTCTTTCCATTACTGCCGCTGATAGCCAACACATTGCCAGAAAAAGTATTTCGATGGTAAGCAGCCAGTTTTTGAAAAGCTTCCAAAGTATCGGTGACCTGGATAAACCCGGCTGATGGATTAGTATTTTCTGTATTAAATGACTTATCAATAAGAAAACTCCTAATCCTCCTGCTGATGAGTTCCGGGATATATTGGTGCCCATCATGACTGGGCCCTTTTAGTGCAACAAACATATTTCCCTGATAGCGATATACCCGCCGGCTGTCAGTACTAATAGTATTAACAGATTCCTTATGCGGATGGATAATAACTCCATCAACTATTTCAGCTATGTTTTTAAATGAATAATTCATCAAATGAACCTTCGCTTTAAAAAACTTAGGAAAAGGACCAATGTTGGGTCTTCAGAATTCCAAGAGAAATTATCATCCAGGTAATTCACGGCCTCTTCCCAGTTGTTTGAATTATTCAGAGTAAGTATTGTTGATTTGAACAAGTCAGAATCATTATTAAATAATTCCCTGATGAAAAGGAAGCGATCATTTAAGCCAATTGCCACCATTATATCATCTACAGCCTGCATCTTTGTGCTAGTCAGTAATTTTTCTTTTGGCTCTTTAAGTAAAGTGCTTCTCGGAGTTTCTGTAAGCTCCTGATCTAAAAACGATTTAGAAGCCGTTGGTGGAACAGAATCAATTGGCTGCTCCGGGGCTATTTCAGGTTCAGGAACAGGAACATGTTCATGAACAGGCTCAGGGATTATAGCAGACTCTGGTTCTGGCACATGGAACAGCTCTGTTTCTTTTTCTACGACTGGTACTGAAACTGGTACAGGTTCAGGCACAGGTACTGGTTCATGGGTGTTAGCTGTTTCAGAATACACAGTAGTCTCTCCTGCACTTTCATTATCTGAATTTTGGTTCGGCTGTAAAAGCTTAACATCATCATATAGCATTCTTAGCTTAGAAAGAAGAATATCAATATCAATCTGATGTATTTGATCTGATTGCCCAATAGAATTAAGCTCGTTTTCTAACTCATTTACTCTATGTTTTAGCAATCTTACTAGAACGTTCTTGTCCATGTTTCTAATTAATTATTAACAATTA
>CAYXQX010000495.1:0-3566 GCA_964467485.1 uncultured Porphyromonadaceae bacterium
GTAGATGCCGAATATCTGGTTATTGCCACCGGAGCTGTTCCTTTTATGCCAACCTTCGAGAATGACGACGTACCAGGGGTTTACACTGCTGCAGTAGTTCAGAAAATGATGAACACTGAGTTTACTTTACTAGGAAAAAATGTTTTAACAGTCGGAGCTGGCAATATTGGTTACCTTACTTCTTATCAGCTAATGCAGGCAGGAGCCAAGGTTAAGGCTATCATTGAAGCCATGCCCCATGAAGGAGGTTTTCCTGTTCAAGCTAATCGGGTAAGGAGATTGGGAATCCCGGTTTTACTCAATCATATGCTGATTAAGGCTATACCAAATGAAGATCGGACTGGTATAGTTGGAGCGATAGTAGCACAAAGCGAAAACTTCAAAGCAATACCAGGGACAGAGAGGCTAATTGAGGGGATAGATGCAATAAATATTTGTACAGGATTAGTTCCCGACGACCAGCTACTTATTAAAGGAAAAGAAGTATATGGCCGTCACGTATATGGAGCTGGTGATGCAATCAGGATAGGTGAAGGAACCAGTGCTGTTCTCCGCGGAAAACAAGTAGCTTATGAATTATTGGAGGAAATGGGTTGTCGGTTTAATTATGACGACTTCCTTAGTATTTCAAAAGAATATATCGATTCGCAGCAACACCCTATTCAGGTATTGGATGAACCATACAGGCCCAGCAAGGAGCGAAGCGAGCAAAAAGGATTTGTTCTTATCGATTGCCTTCATGGATTCGCCTGTAACCCATGTGAATTTGCATGTCCCCACGGTGCCATTACAAAAACCTCAACAAGCACAGTACCTCATATCGATTTTGATAAGTGTATTGGGTGCATGGATTGTGTTTATCAATGTCCTGGCCTGGCAATATTTGGGTATAATCTAAAAAAAGACTGGCTCTTCCTCCCGATAGAATATCATGCCGAAAGCGGAAAGGATGTTTTTCTGGTAGATAATGAGGGTAAAAAACTGGGAACCGGGATAATTGAGAAAATCCTTGTAAAAAATAACAAAACCAATATTGCCAGAGTTAAGTCATATGATGTTCATGGAGAAGATCTCATGAATGTAAGAGGCTTTATTATTAAGGAACAGTATCCAGAGCCTTTGCAAATCTCAGATACAACGCTTGAGGTAGAAAACCCAACTTATGTATGCCATTGCGATGACGTGACATACGAAGAGGTATTGGACACAATAGGCGACAGAAAGTTCATCTCTATTGATGAAATAAAACACACTACCAGACTCGGTATGGGAGTATGCCGAGGCAAACGCTGCATTAAACGACTCAAAACAGCCGTCTCTACATCAGGAATATCCATTGTCGGAGATGCTACTCCTCGTGGGCCACTATCCAATCAGGTAGGTATGGGTGAATTATACCCAAGAAATGAGTCGGAGAAAATATATATCCAATGCAAGAGCTCGGTTACCAAAAAAATTGAGGTTGAAGCTCTGGTTGCAGGAGGAGGAATAGGTGGAAGTGCTCTCTTTCGTTACCTGGCAGAGTCGGGTAAAAAACCGGTAATGATTAATTTTGGCAGAGGCGCCTCCTGGAGAAATATTGCCGGGGGCAGACCAAATTTCAGCCTTCCCGAGTTATCAGATATTGCCGAAAAAAACCTTGATATCTTCAAGGAACTGCAAAATGTCAAAAATATTGATTTCCAAGCTATAGATTACGTAACCTTTGCACACGACGAAGAGGTATACAAAGCCTTGGAAGCATCAATGGCATGGTCGGATGCTGAAATGATTAATCCGAAGAGCTATGCCGATAAGATTTCCCCATTAATTAATTCTGATTTAGGCAAGACATACAATGCCGCTCTAATTACCCATAACTGCTGGCAGGCAACACCGGGTAGAGTAATAGATCTGATTAGGTCTATCGGTATTAATAATGGCGGGCAAGTGATGGAGGATTGCAAATTGATTGACGTGAGGAAAGAAGGAAAGAATTATATTGCTCTTGTTCAAACTCACGACAAAGAATATCTGGAAATACATTCTAAGATCTTCATTAATGCCCTCGGACCTGAGGGTAATGAATTTGCTCATAAGATGGGCCTGGAAACCGGAAATTACTCTGTCAAGCATCAAGCCTTTATTACCAGACGTTTACCAATGATGGGTCCCAATGGTATTCCATTGCCTATGTTGATTGACAGAAGGAAGTACAAAGGATTTAGTGCAGTATATGGACAGCAATTGGCAGAAACCGGTCAGATTATTGGATGTGCTTCACCAGCAACAGACCCTGATCAATCAGGCAAAAACCTGAAGATTAACACTCAGGATTTCCTTGAGATAGCATCAGAAGTATTCGTTAATTGGATACCTGATTTATCCTCTGTTGGCTTCCAGGCTGTTTGGGCCGGTTATTATGTTGAACCTAAAATGGTTATTGATCCTGAACATGGGCTATTCATAGGCCTAAGGGGACAAGGCTTTATGCTCGGCCAATACCTGGCTAAACTTTATGTTGATAAGCTTTTAGGCAGGGAGGTACCCACGTACTTCAATAGGCTTACCATTAACGGTGATGGATTATCGGAGAAAGCTTTTAAATAAATCCGGGTAAAATATCTTTTTTGTAATCCCCAGATTAAACATTCTGGTAGATTTACTTGTATTGATTATATAACATTCAATACAATATGAACAAAAGAGACTTTTTAAAAACAAGTGCCATTCTTGGAGCCGGCGCTTTTGCCGGCCTAAGCAACAGCTCCAAGGGTGCCGAAATACTACCCTCTATAAGTAATATAGCAGGAAAGGGTGTCAATGGAGAGTACCAGCTCCCCCCCCTGAAATATGCATATGACGCTCTTGAGCCATACATCGATGAAACTACCATGAGACTGCATCACGACAAACATCATGCAGGTTATGTTAAGGGTCTTAATAAAGCCCAAAAAATGGTTACTCAATCACTTGACAATAACGATTTTAGTCTGATCAAGCATTGGGAAAGAGAGCTTGCCTTCCACGGGTCAGGACACTTTCTTCATAGTATCTTCTGGAAAAATATGGGCCCTCAGCAGGGTAAACCAAGTAAAAAATTATCACAATACATTGATAAATCATTTGGGAATTTTAACCGCTTTAAAGATCTTTTCTTTAACGCTACCAAATCCGTTGAAGGATCGGGATGGGGCATCCTGGCTTATGAACCGAGTGGAGACCAACTAGTTGTTCTTCAAGCAGAAAAACATCATAATCAAACTCAATGGATAACAATACCCTTGTTAGTTTGTGATGTGTGGGAACATGCATATTACCTTCATTATCAGAATAAAAGAGCAGATTATGTAAAAGGGTTCTTCGAAGTAATTAATTGGGAAGATGTATCTGAAAATCTGGAAAATGCATTGTGATAACTTGAGTTAGTACAATTAAAAAAGGCGGCTGGGAACCGCCTTTTTTTTATCAACTTCACCTATCAACCTCACAATCAAGAACCACCTTACAGATAAGAAGAGTAGAGAAGAAATATCTTACCCAATCAATGGATTATGTAAATGTACAAAAAATTTCGCGGACATCCG
>CAYXQX010000496.1:0-3550 GCA_964467485.1 uncultured Porphyromonadaceae bacterium
AAAAAGTTATTTGAGTTATCACAGGATAGTTTTAAAAATGTGCAGTTTGATAGATTTCTGCCGTACAGGAATTTTGGCTTGTATCTTATGCAACAAGACCAGCTTTTTCAGGCATGCACATTTCTGGAAACTGCATTCCAATTGTATCAAGAAAAGCTTGGGCCAAATCATTTTGAAACTTTACGGTCAAAACTGTACCTCGGTGAGTGCTTACAGAAAATTGGGAAACCCGATTCGGCGCTTATCTGCCTGAATGAGACAATCATGGAACTCGAACCAGATAACAAACACATTCGTCCAGCTGAGTACGAAACATTGTTAATCAATTCTTACCAGGCAAGGGCTGAATTCTGGCTTTCTATAGCGGATTCCCGGGATCAGGAAATGGATATCCGATTAAGAAAAAGTGCTCTGGATGATCTGGGTAAGGCGACTGATAGAATCCAATTTATTATGCGGACTTTTTCTGCCAGTGAGTCGGGTTATACGATTGCCAGGATTGGCCGACCTGTTTATAATATGGCGGTGAGTGTTTCCATAAGCCTATACCGGCTAACACACGACAGGGGTTATTTTTTCAGAGCTTTGGTTTTTTCTGATCAGGCAAAAAAAATGTCATTATTTGCAAGAAGTTTTGCCAACAGGCAGATACAAGATACTCCAGCACTTGAGAAGCGTAGTCAGGCCTTTTATAAAAGCCGGCAGACTTTGACAGATTTTAATCCTGATGCTGCAAAAGCTCATAATAAACCTGAAATGAATGATTCTTTGATGACTATTCTTCACGAATATAGCAATATTAAAAAGAGCTTGGATTCATTGCTTGGTTTTCAGAGGTACAGCCAATTTTCGGATTTTCAAGATTTTAAATGGCAGTCTGTTTTTAAAAGGAATACTCTCATAAGCTATCACGATCAGGACTCTATTATTCAGGCAATGATTCTCAAGGGTGATGAAATTCAAGAATTCAGTATCAATAAGTCACCGGAATTCAAAGAAAAGATCAGAACATTTAAAGAAAGAATTTCAATACCAAGACCAGGTTCATATTCTCAAAAAGAGTTACTTGAGTTTATTGAATTGTCACAATTCCTGTATTCTCAACTGATTCAGCCAATAACTGCACTATGGCCGGGGCAGAAACTGTTCATCCAGTCGGATGGTGTTTTGGCAGGGCTTCCATTCGGAATTCTTTTACCTGAGGACTTGTCAGGGTTTGAAGAAACAGAGATAAAATCCTTTAGGGAATTACCTTATCTTCTTAAAGGAAATCCGGTGTTCTATTTATCCTCAATCTATCCGATCAGGGAAGGTGGAGCAAAGAAAAATGAGGTGTCCCATTTTGATGGGCATGCAAATATTGATTTAGTAGATTATTCTAATTCGGAATTGGAGAGTGGTCTGGATTGGCAATCAATAATATCTGAAAGTGCTGGTTATAAGAGTATTTATCTCAATGGATGTGAAACCGGATTAGGTCCTTATTATTCTGGTGAAGGTTTAATGAGTCTGGGCCTGGCTTTTCTATTATCGGGTGCGGATCAGGTTATAGAAAATTTCTGGATGGCGCCGGAATCATCTTCAGCTACCTTAGCTGCTGAGTTTTACAAAAACAGAGGATTTGAAAAACCCGCAAAGGCCTTAAAAAAAGCCAAGTTGGCATACCTTGGAAATGCCCCTGACGGCTTGGATCATCCTCATTATTGGGCCGGAACAATGGTGCAGGGGAAGGCTACTGCAAAAAATAATAGACTCTTGTTATTTTTGATTTTAGCGCTCTTTCCCCTTGTGGTGATTATCAAAATGGTAAAAAACCCCAGATCCGAGAAAGATAATCACCATAATTGACCAGAATTCCATGAATCTCTTGATTATTTTTTCTCTCACATTATCAGCAGTTTACGAATTTTGTTGAAAAATAATTTCAAAAACCATTAATATTTTGGATTGAGGACTGGTATATCAATAGTGGAAGACAGTTAAACAAATCGTTGGAGTGATTTGATCCAAAATGCTGGATCTGATTAGATACTAATTATATATGCAAGGTTATTTTATGAAAGCTCTGTTTTTTTGCATTATTACTACTCATACACCAATAAGTTATCAGCTTATAGGATAGAATATAAACATTATGGCAGCTTTATCAGTATATCCTAGTTACAACAATACTAACTCTAAATCAAAGCAATTTGATTTGAGATCATCAATTAGATTTGATATTGGTTTCTATACAGGAACTGGATATTTTTGAAACGGATCCAAATAGATTAGGTTTTTGAATATACCCTGATTTGAAGATGATTGTTCCTATATTCCTTTTTTTAGCTAATTTAATTTTTTTGAAAATGAAGAAAATACCAATTCTTATTATTTTATCAATTGCCTTTTTAGTTTTTGGAGGACAAGCTCTAACTAAGGCAAGTTCCAACATCGTTGAGACTGAACAGTCACTTGTCCAGTTTGCCGAAACAGATTCTCTTGTGAGACCTTTGAAGCAAAATATTAAAACTGGAGAATATTGTTGTGGCAACACACAGTACAGTTATTGTTCCGGCCCTTTATGTGTTTTGCCGAATTAATTTTGTTTTATCGAGATCACGTCGTTGACGTGATCTTTAATCTTTCTTTTTATGTGTAAATCTTTTTTTTACTTGTCTGCTACAATTTTTATTTCAACCTTTTGGTTTGCTAGTCTAAATGGGCAAACCACTTTAAATATTTCACTTAAATCAGCTTCAGCCGTCGACTATAGGCAGGTAGTCGATTTGAGTACAATATCATACATTCGTCTCGAAACAAACGATAATTCACTAATTGGAAATGATTTCAAGGTTCATCATAATGATTCGATTGTTGTTGTAATTTCAAATAAAATTATTGTATTTAGTATTTCTGGAAAATATCTATTTTCTATTGATAAAAGAGGAAAAGGACCTGGAGAATATCTTTCCCTCACGGATATTCAAATAATTAATAATACTAATTTCCTCATTCTGGACCGTAGAGGTAAAAAAATATTGCAAATTGATAGTAATGGTTCAACAATTAAAACAATTCCAATTGATTTGCACGGATTAGCCTTTGAATTTATCAACCAATCTACGCTAGCTATTTACTCAGGCTCGGACTGGACCGATAGCTCTAAGGATCGTTTAAACTTTTTTAATCTGAAAAGTCAGGAAATTGTAAAATCACTATTCCCCATTAGCCAAAGTGAATATCAATGGAGGTACTTTCAAGGGATTCAGCATTTTCAGAAGAGTGAGGAAGATCTGTTTTTTTATATGGATTGTACAGACACAATCTTCTCTGTTTCCCAAGACAGGTTACAGCCAGCAATTATTCTTAATTTTGGAGAAAATAAAATGCCGCATCATTATATTCATCGAGAATTTGGCAGTATCAGGGACTTTATTACTATGGTTGAAAGGGGAAATATGATTCACAGTATTATTGAGATGAATATTACTGATAAACATTGTTCTATTGGATTCAGGAAAAAAAAGAATTACTTTCATTTTATAAGTAATCCAAGGGGCTCAGCAGG
>CAYXQX010000497.1:0-3542 GCA_964467485.1 uncultured Porphyromonadaceae bacterium
CTGCCTGCCACCATGTCGGCATCTATGGCTTTTATGCTGCCCGTAGCAACTCCTCCTAATGCAATTATCTTCGGTACGAATAAGATTCGGATAGTGGATATGGTAAGAACGGGATTGGTTATGAACCTGATGGGAACAATAGTAATTACATTTTCTGTATATTTTATAGCCAGATGGGCCTTTGATATCGATATGGCTATTTTTCCTGAGTGGGCTCAATGATCCCTTCCCCCTAATTATCCATCCCTTTATTGGTATAACAATAACGAAAAAGCTGATATATATCATATATAGTACCTTTTAATGCCTTAATTTTATTTGCTAAATCTTGAATTTATTAAGCCGGAAAAACTATGCGTGTTCAAAGGATACCCGAAATTGCAATCACTGATAATCAGAGCGTTGAAGACATTGACATTGAACTCCTCAGTGAATTAATTAACAAGTATAAGAATAAGAAAGGGAATCTGATTCCTTTACTTCAGGGCACACAGGATTTATATGGATTTATTCCTGAGGATGCCTTCCGATTTTTATCCCGACAGACAGACATAAGCCTGAGTGAGATGTATGGAGTGGCAACCTTTTACTCTCAATTCAGACTGCATCCTGTTGGAAAGCATATTATTAAAGTATGCCATGGCACAGCTTGTCATGTTCAGAATGCCGGTATGATCTCCGATGCCATAGAAGAAGCTCTTGGCATTAAGGATGGTGAAACAAGCGATGACAATCTATTCACATTGGAGTCTGTAGCCTGCCTGGGATGTTGCTCACTAGCACCCGTAATGATGATAGGTGGTGAAACCTATGGTAAGTTAACCGGCAAATCAGCCGTGAAGATTATTAAAGAAATAAAAATCAGGGAAAGTCAGGATTAATTCCTAAGACCAACACAAAAATAAATCCCATGAAAAAGACTAAAGTAATTGTTGGACTAGGCAGCTGTGGAATAGCAGCAGGAGGCAATAAGGTATATAACAAAATAAGGGATCTGAAAAACGCGGAGAATCTCGACTTCATCCTGGACAAAACATCGTGTGTAGGAATGTGCTACAGAGAACCTCTGGTAGAGATTATTGACGAATCGGGAGCATCCCTTTATGGTGAGATAGATGAAAAAAAGGCTGTGGATATTATAACACAGCACGTACAAAATCATAACCCGGTAAAAGATCTGATTGTCAAGTCTGATTTTTTTGAAACACCCGACAGTAAGTTTTTTGAGGGGCAGGTGAAAATTGCTCTGCGTGATTGTGGCTTTATTAACCCTGAGAGAATAGAGGAATACGAAGAAAGAAACGGTTATAGAGCATTGCAAAAAATCAGGGACGAGAATTTAACAAGCGAAAGCATCGTTCAAAATGTTTTGGATTCAGGAATCAGAGGCCGTGGTGGTGGAGGCTTCTCTACCGGAATGAAATGGCGTTTTGCACTAAATAATCAGTCTGATGAAAAATTTGTCATTTGCAACGCTGATGAAGGCGACCCGGGTGCCTTCATGGATCGATCATTATTAGAGGGAGATCCGCATGCAGTTATCGAAGGGATGATAATTGCAGCCTATGCCATCAAAGCCACCGAAGGCGTAATATATTGCCGGGCAGAATACCCGCTGGCTATACAAAGGCTTAACATTGCTCTGGAACAGGCTAGAAGCAAAGGATACCTGGGTGAAAACATAATGGGAATAGAAGGATGCAACCTCGATATATATGTCAAGGAGGGAGCCGGAGCCTTCGTTTGTGGAGAGGAAACTGCCCTGATGGCATCCGTAGAGGGAAAAAGAGGAATGCCAACCAAGCGTCCACCCTTCCCTGCCGAATCAGGCCTTTGGGGAAAACCATCAAACATCAATAATGTTGAAACTTATGCAAATATACCATGGATAATATTCAACGGACCTGAAGAATATGCTAAATATGGAACAGAAAAAAGCAGAGGCACTAAGGTCTTTGCCCTAACCGGCAAGATTAAACATGGTGGTCTGGTTGAGGTTCCAATGGGTATTACAATAAGGGATGTCATTTACAAGCTCGGAGGGGGAATACAGGACGATAAAAAATTCAAGGCAGTTCAATTGGGAGGTCCTTCGGGAGGATGCATACCTGAGCATCTCATTGATACACAAATAGATTACGACTCGGTCAATGCCACAGGCGCCATTATGGGATCAGGTGGGATGGTAGTTATGGATGAAACCATCTGTATGGTGGACATGGCCCGGTTCTTCCTCGATTTTACACAGAAAGAATCTTGTGGTAAGTGTACTTTCTGTCGGATTGGAACAAAACGGATGCTGGAAATCCTCACACGTATTTGTAATGGAGAAGGCAAGGAAGGAGATATAGAGCTGCTTGAAGAGCTGGCATATCAGATAAAAGACAGCTCCCTTTGTGGGTTAGGACAAACCGCTCCTAACCCTGTTCTGACTACAATAAGATACTTCAGAAACGAATACGAAGCACATATCCACGACAAAAAGTGCCCGGCAAAGAGCTGTAAACCTCTACTCACTTATACCGTTATTGAGGAGAAATGCACAGGATGTACTGTTTGTGCAAAGAACTGCTCGGTCGATGCAATTATCGGTTCAAGAAAAGAACCTCATACCATTATACAGGAGAAGTGTATTAAATGTGGGATATGCTATACCAAGTGTAAATTCGATGCAATCCTTATTTCCTGATAAAAGAATAAAAAAGCAATCATGTCACTTATGAATGATCTGAATATAGCTATCAACGGCAAAAGATATTTCGGTAACAAAGGAGAAACAATCCTTGAGTGTGCCAGGCGTGAAGGAATTAACATCCCTACCCTTTGCAACGACCCCAGACTTGACCCCTACTCTTCTTGCTATGTTTGCGTTGTTGAAGTAGAGAAAATGAAAGGGCTCCAACCTGCATGCTCTACAAGAATATCAGAAGGTATGGTTATACATACCGACAATGAGAAAGTGATAAAAGCCAGAAAGAATGCTCTGGATCTTCTCATTAGTAACCACTATGCCGATTGCATAGCTCCATGCAAACTAACTTGTCCGGCAGGCGTTGATGTTCAAGGCTATATATCCTTGATTGAAAAGGGCATGAATCGTGAAGCTGTTGCTTTGATAAAGGAGGTTAACCCTCTTCCTGCAATTTGCGGACGAGTGTGCGTGAGGCCCTGCGAGGTGGCATGCCGTCGTAACCTCCTCGATGAAGGAACAGGTGTGGGGATTGATTATCTCAAAAGATTTAGCTCTGATGCAGACCTGACCAGTGAATCGAAATATGTGCCCGAGCTTGAGCCTTCAACAGGCAAAAAGGTTGCCGTGATAGGAGCCGGCCCGGGAGGTCTCTCTGCCGCATGGTTCCTCCAAATTAAAGGTCATGATGTGGATATTTATGAAGCCAGCCCTAACCCGGGAGGAATGCTCAGGTATGGCATTCCCCCTTATCGCCTTCCAAATGAGATAATAGATGCTGAAGTGAAAAATATAACTGACCTGGGTTGCATTATCCATTATAACTCAAAACTTGGTAAGGACATTAATTACA
>CAYXQX010000498.1:0-3540 GCA_964467485.1 uncultured Porphyromonadaceae bacterium
AAAGATTTCCAGTGACTCGAGTGAAATCCTTATAAGACATTACCATCTGTTTCCTCTAATAAGCGATTACCAGGAACTTCTTATTCAGCGATCAGACAATCCCGAATTTGAGTTAAAAAACACTTTTCTAAATATGATACCTGTCCTTCATATCACTATCCATACCAGCCAGGGAAACGCTTTGTATCCACCAATTCCCTTAAGTCTGGTTTCAAAAAATGATTTGAAGAAATTAACAGATGATCTAGGTCTATAATGATAGAATTTAAAAAAATATCAGGAATTATTATCATTCTGATTGCACTAAATATCAGCACAGGTGCCAATGCTCAAAAGAGTAAGCGGATTTGCATTCATATGAAAAGTCAAACCTTGCAAGATGGTAGAATACTTATAACTGAAGCTGATCAATACTTTTCATTTCCGGAAGGTAATATCATAAGTTATTTTCAAAGACCGGAGGAATACGTCTTCATAAGCAACCCATTGGGTGAGGCCAAAATATACCGTCCTGCTCAGAACAATGTAATACTGCAGTCGAGGGAGCTCTTTACCACCAAAAATAACAGCTTATACTTTTTCCTTACTAATCAAATATATGATTTAGGCTTTAAAAATCTCGGCCTCCAGGTATTTGACAGTGAAGAGGATGGCCAGATACTTATTACACACTGGCAGGCCCCCCCGCGTATGTTAAAACAGGTTGATAAAATTGAGTTGGTTCATGAAAACATGCTTCCCATTTACAGTAGCTACACTAATACCAAAGGAGAAATCACTCTTAAGGTGTATTTTGAAGACTTCGTCCTCATTGAGGACAGCCAGATTCCTAAAAGAATAACTGAGATAGTATATCTACCTCAGGGTGATTCATTAATAAAGAGGACAGATTATTCCGACATCAGATCAGGTACTGATTGTAATGTAGATAAGTTTAACTTCATCATACCCGAAGATGCTACGATCAGCAAATAGGCTTTTGTTAATATTATTAGCTTTAACCATTCCCTTGATCAATAATCAAGCACAATCGCACGAGGAAGATATTGATCTAATCAAGACTGCAACTTTTAAAACTGTGAATGCACATATTGATCACCACCATCCGGAATTTATCCTATCTGATCATCCTTCAGCTTTTGTTAGATACAATCCGTTGACCATTGTTTTTGGTAGTTTGATGTGGACCTATCAAAAAGTTGTATCACCCCAATTCTCCTCCTCCTGCCTATATTCTCCTTCCTGTTCAGCTTATAGTATAGACCTAATATCTGATTATGGTCTTGTGAGGGGAGTTGTGCTAAGTGCCGACCGGCTTATGCGTTGTAACCGACTAACTCTTATGGACTACAAAAGCTGGGAGATTGATTCCAAAATTGGTAAAATAATTGAATCCACAAACTATTATAGATTAGATGAATAAAACAGCAGGTCTAGTCATTGTTTTCCTGATTTTCCTTTCATCAGCTTACTGCCAAATTTCAGATCCAGGCTTCGCTAAGTACTTGAAAGATAATAGAAATTTTGAAAGCTTAATCTTATTGAATAACCTGGACACCGGCCATCTCAATAAATATCAGATTGATTCGCTGAACTTCTATACTGGTTGGGCTTACTACAATTTGCAAGATCTGGAAAAAGGAATTGAGAAATTTTCATCAGTTAGTGATCTATCAGGATTTTATAATGCTTCCAGATTTTTCGCAAGTTGGAGCGGCCTTTATCTTGAAAAACCTGATATGGCCAAATTACTCTTGGGCCAGATAAATCCTTCATCAAAAGCAGAAAAGGAATTATTTTTAATGCTTGGTACCGGAATTGAATTAATGAGCAGAAACGTACCCAATGCCGACTCTCTGGCATCAATTGCAATACGATCAAACCCAATATACGGGCCTCAGTGGGACAGGATGCAGATTCATTCCAACCGATTAAAGGAATTTAAACCTAAATCTTATGGTCTGGCAGGTTTATTATCAGGAATATTGCCGGGAGCCGGAAAGATTTACACAGGTCAGAAAGGTGCTGGAGTTAGTTCTCTACTTACAGTTGGTGCAATGACTGCAATTACAATTGAAAATGGGCTTAAGTCGGGATGGAAAAAATGGAATACTCTCACAGCTGCCACTATATTGAGTGTTTTTTATATTGGTAATATTTATGGAAGTATAGTTGGAGTAAGAGTTTATAGAGAAAGGTTTTATAATGAAGTGGATCGTGCGATCTTGCTTGATGTTAATATTCCTCTGCGGAATATCTACAGGTAAAAGTCAGGATATATTACATAAGGCAGACTCCCTCTTTAAGGTGGGGAATTACAGCCAATCGGGGCTGACATATGAATGGATTCTCTATTCAGAGTCTGATCCGGCGAGTACAGATCTGGCAATGTTAGGTAGAATACAGTCTTATAAAAAACTCTCCCAGTATGACAAAGCTATCGATTACATCGACAGGGTCAATACACTAGAATTATCCGATTCATTGAGAGTGGCCTTGATTTACGAATCCTTGCTACTAAACTATTTGGCAGAAAACTATCACGAAGTTCAAAGTCGCCTGTTAATGTCCAAACAATTACTAAAAGAAACATCCTACTTCAATGATGCCAGCCTTCTACTGTGCTTAAGTCAGCTAAAAGCTGGCAACTGGAAGAGGGCAAGTACTTCGTCAGAGGCATATATTTATAATCTGGCACCATTTGAAAAAGCTGAATCTCTTATCACTGAATTTCATTCTATTTTTGACACGCTACAGGCTCCAAAGCTCAAAAAACCCAGGACGGCAAGAATACTATCCATGATTGTTCCCGGCAGCGGACAGGCTTACGCAGGCTATCCCTTTGATGGGTTTATCAGTTTTGGTTTGCATGTTATTGCCTTGGGTGGTGCGGGACTTGCCTTCACTCAAGGGCTTTATATTACCGGATGGATAGGCGGTTTCGGGGTTTTACAGAAGCTCTATTTCGGTGGTAATCATAGAGCGGCTGATTTAGCAGAACAAAAAAACCAGTTGAACAAAGAAAACTTCATTCAACCGGCCTCATCTTTTCTAATTAGTATATCCGAGGAGTATAAAGATTAAACTTTGTCTTTCCACATGATGAAACTTGGATTATCGATATAAGGAGCCAAATCCTTATCATCAAGCAGAACCATCAATAGCATTATCCAGTCGACCAAGGCGATTATCCCACATCCTCCTGCTGTAATAATATATAGAATAAATACAATAGGCTCTGTTCCCAGATAAAGCCTGTGGATACCGAGATAACCTAAAACTGTGGCAAGAATAAATGCCATTGCAGGATCCTTATCATCAAGAACCTGTGTTGGTCCCTGCAAACCGCTCATGTCAAATACAGACAGGATTGACATCTCGCTGGCAGCTGCAAAACTGGCATCGATTTTGCCCTGATCAATCCTATAGCTCTCTGCATTCACACCTATAGGAATCAGGAATAGAGATAATAAAATTAAAGTAAGTAGTCTTTTCATATTTATGTTTGTTTTAGAGGTTAATTTACTTGAGTATGATAAA
>CAYXQX010000499.1:0-1458 GCA_964467485.1 uncultured Porphyromonadaceae bacterium
ATGAATTAAGAACTCCTTTAACGTCCATTTCACTAATCATAAGATCACCACCACCATAAACATCTTGAACAGCTTTTAGGAAGGCATCAAAATTCATTTCATCGAAACCCTGGACCTTAACCTGACTTGCCACATTAACACCTAATGCATAACTAGCAGAATCAATTTCAGTAGATAATTTAATTTTCCCTTGTTTAGTCTGGAAGTTTGTAGTTCCATTACAGGCTGTAAAGAGAATTATTGCGCCGAATAATGGAAGTAAAAAAGAAATTTTTTTCATTTGAATTTTTTTTTTGATCCGCCAAAGGTAGTTCTTTAATCCGAAAGAAAAAAAGGAGGGCGCCGATGGCCCTCCCCCTTTGCAATGCTTGCTATTTCAGAGGTTTAAACTCTTTATCTGTAAATGGAGTTAGGGCAGAAGTATCAATAAATGATTTGTACTCAGACCATGTTTCACCAAAGAATTTGTTGATTTTTTCAAGGCTTTCTTTGAGTTTCTTTTCTGCCAATGCAAGCTGAGTTTTCTGGTTGCCTGTAACAGGTCCAAATCCTCCGGAAACGGATCTTAGGGCAGAGGATACCTTAGATTGAATCCCAGGTTCACCCCTAATTATCCCCTGAGCCTCTTCATCTCTTGGAGGACTCAATTCGTTCATTATCGAGCTTAGAGTATCTTCAACCGCCTTGGTTTTTTCTCTTAAGTCTTTAATTTCGTCTGATCTGCCTTTGGGTATTTGCTGATTAATAATATCCAGAGATGCTTTTGCGGCTTTCAATGCTGTAGATCCTTCAGTAAGTAAGTTGACTTTTTTCTGGAAAGCTTTTGTAATTTCCTTTCTTTCAACAAGATCACTCATCTCATACTCCTGGCGTGGATCAATATCCACCTCTATCATAACAGAATCAGATTCACCACCATAGGAAAAAACAGCTTTGTAGGTGCCCGGAATTACCGGAGTTCCTCCTCTTTGACCACCAGAGCCACCTCTTCCACTTCTACCTCCAGCCCTTTGGCCTGACGAACCTGCTGGTTGTTCAGCCTCTTCATCCATCCTCCAACTGGTTCTATTAATACCTGCAGAAGGATAAGCAGAGAGAGAACGTATCCGCTTGCCTGCCTCATTGTAAATTTTAATATCAACTGGCTCAACATCCCGTCGTGCTCCACCCCCCATCATATTACCAAACCGGCCACCCATTCTGGCTCTCATTTCTGCCATCCGTGGATTCCCCTCATTCTGCCCCATCATACCTGGATCTCCCTCTCTCTGCTTTGCTTTAATGGGTTCATCAACTGAATAAGTTAAAATCGCACTGGTTGATTTAGATTCACCACTAAAGTACCCATTGCCAGATCCATAAACACCAGCCTGGCTTTTTGAGCTCATGTGATAAGCTAATGGCACCGGATAGGCTTTGATCTTTTTATCTAGCATCGATGGGCCTTCAGAAGCCAAT
>CAYXQX010000499.1:1468-3540 GCA_964467485.1 uncultured Porphyromonadaceae bacterium
TGGCCCTGATATCATCAATAATGTAAGCCGACCGCCCGAATGTTCCAATAATCAAGTCATGTTCTCTGGGATGAATTTTTAAATCCATAGTCGGTACGGAAGGATAATTTTTAGTCCATTTTGTCCAACTAAGCCCCTTGTCAATACTGAAATATAATCCGTTGTCCGTGCCCAGAAAAAGCAATTTGGGTTCAACAGGATCCTGAATAACACAAAGAGTGAAGCCCCACACTTTATCTTCCGAAACCAGGTTCTTCCAACTCTTCCCAAAATTAGTAGTATGCAGCAAATAGGGTTTAAAATCATTTTGACGATAATTATTGACCACAACAAATACTTCACCCTCATTATGATCAGAAGCATGAATCTGGGGAACCCAACCATCTGCAGGAACGCCTTTCAGATTGATATCCAATTTGGTCCAGCTTTGCCCTCCATCTTTGGTAAGCTGAATATTGCCATCATCAGTCCCAACCCAAATAAGGCCTTTTTTAACCGGACTGGGAGAAATAGCGATAATAGTACAATGGTTCTCAGCCCCTGTCACATCAAAAGTCAACCCTCCGCTATTCGCTTGCTTTTGCTTTTCAAGGTTATTAGTAGTTAGATCTGGCGAGATTATCTCCCAACTATCTCCACGGTCTGTTGACTTATGAACAAACTGGCTACCATAGTATATTGTTGTTTTATCAAAGGGATCATGTGCTATCGCAGCATTCCAATTAAAACGTAGACTTAGCCCTTCAGGGTGAATTGGCCTTATTGATGATGTATTGCCGGTTAGTCGATCAAATCGACCAAGACTTCCACCCTGAGACATAGCGTATCCATAGCGGTTATCTGAGCTATCGGGCAAAACATCAAAACCATCACCACCCATAACTGTCTGCCAGTGGTAGTATTGTATGCCTCCTCTGGAAAAAACCGTTGAAGGGCCGTACCAGGATCCATTATCCTGCATCCCACCATAGACATTATAAGGAAAATCAAAGTCATAATTAATATGATAATATTGAGCTAAAGGAAGATTACTTACAAACCTCCAACTTCCTCCCCTATCATGAGTAATCGCCAAACCACCATCGTTCCCATCGATCATGAAATCAGGATTCTTAGGATTTATATACCAGGCATGATGATCGGGGTGGATTGAACCACGCATAAATCCGGCAAATGTCATTCCCCCATCCTCACTTTTATTAACCCTGGAATATAAACTGTAAATCCTGTCAGGATCAGTAGGGTCAACAAAAATATCATAGTAATAAAATGGGCGGTCACCAATATTTTCATCCGTTGTTTTTCTCCATTTGAACCCTCCATCATCTGAACGGTAGAAAGCATTCTCTTTAGATTCAATAATGGCATAAACTCTTTTTGAATTACTTGGCGCAATAGCTAATCCCATTCTTCCTAACTCACCCTCAGGCAATCCATCCTTATCGGTCATTTTTCTCCATGTCTTACCACCGTCCCAGGTAATATGCATCCCGGAGCCTTCTCCTCCTGATTTAAAAAACCAAGGCCACCTTTTATGTTCCCACATTGCTGCGATGAGCTTATTAGGATTATTCGGATCCATTACAAGATCGGCACAACCAGTTAAATCATTCTCAAACAGAATATGTTCCCAATTGTCTCCACCGTCAGTCGTCTTATATACTCCCCTCTCAGGATGAGCCCCCCAAGGGGAGCCTATGGCTGCAACATATACAATATTGGGATCATCAGGATTTATTATAACCCTATGAATATTCCGGGTTTGCTCAAGTCCTTTCAACTCCCACGACTGACCACCATCCAGACTTCTGTAAATACCAAAGCCAGAGTTTAAGCTATTTCTTGGGTTTCCTTCTCCGGTTCCTGCCCAAATTACGTCGGGGTTCGCCTGATAAATACATAAACTTCCTATTGATTGAGTTCTTTGATCATCAAAGATAGGAGTCCACTCTAATCCTCCCGTTTCGGTTTTCCATATTCCCCCGGATGCAGCACCAACATATATAATATTCGGGTTAGTCTCCACTGCATCAATAGCAGTTATTCGGCCCGACATTCCTGATGGTCCAATA
>CAYXQX010000500.1:0-3538 GCA_964467485.1 uncultured Porphyromonadaceae bacterium
CTTGGTTTTTACCTTAGTTCTTTGTTGTAGGGCGTTTTTATTCATTATCTAAATTGCATTACAAAAAAAGCAAACTGTATTCCGTCATAAAGAGCGTGAGAAATGATTAACGGTAATAATCTACGATATTTATAAAAGTAAAAACTTATAATTACACTTTTAAGTCCTATAGAAATTATTCCAGCAGTTCCTTGGTATAAATGTGCTACTCCGATTAATGTAGAAGCCAAAAAGATTACAGCAATATGCCAATTCTTGTTGTCATTTACATTCCACAAACATTTTAACAAAAGCACTCTTGATAATTCTTCAAAAAGTGCAATGCCAATCCATAAAACTGGTCCAAACCAAATAATCATTAGCAATGGATTATTTGCTAAATCTATCATTGTATTAATCAACTCTGTATTTGGCGGATTATGATTAGGTATCCATTGATAAAGTGTTGCCCTTTCTAAAAAGAACATTGCAAAATATATAGCAGTTAAGCCTATACCTATTAAAATATCCCAAAACCAAATTCCTTTTCCTGAATTAAATGTTTCTTTAAATGTGTCCTTTATCAAGTATTTATTAAGAAATAAAATTAGAATACTTATCCCACCGCCAAAGATCAATGGATAAACAATCATATCATTTGTCGAGAAATTTTCAGTTTGTGTAAGTCTATACCAAATCATTATGATATTGATTGGTAAAATTGCAATGCTTATTGCTAAAATATTTCGTAATGTTTTATTCATAATTTTCGGTTTCTTTAAATGCCCTACACCCTTGGACTAAAATGTCGTGGCGGTCATGTCCAACAGACTGACAAAAAAGATACTTCGTAATTCCCGTAAATACGGGATTGAATTTAGTAAGAATGTAGCCATACAATATAGCCCTTGTTAGCATTTTATTGTTTTTCCTTGCTATCGGATTCATATATGTAAGTATCACCTTTATCCATTTTAATTGGCACCACGGTATCATTATAAATCAATTTGAATTTGTTGTCAAAATCAGACTTAATAATTACTTTATCTAATTGATTATTGCTCCAATAAATATCTAATAATAATCCACCTCTTGCTTTTAAACCTTTGATATAGCCTTCTTTCCATTGCCTTGGTAAAGCAGGCAAAACCCTTACTATATTTTCTTCTTGTGATTGCACCAACATTTCGGCTATTCCTGCTGTGGCACCTAGGTTTCCATCAATTTGGAAAACACTCGACTTTGAGTAGATTAAATCAAATAGGTTTGGGCTTACTTGTGTTTCTAATAGTTTAGAAATGTGCTTATAACTTTCATCACCGTTTAGAAGTCGTGCGTAAAAGTTTATCATCCAGGCACGGCTCCATCCTGTTTGACCACCACCACTCGATAAACGTTTTTCCAGTGTTTTCTTAGCAGCTTCAAAAAGTTCAGGTGTATTGGGATTTATTTGATTGGATGGGTATAAGGAATACAAATGAGAGATGTGTCGGTGACCAGGTTCTACTTCCTCATAATCCTCATACCATTCTTGAATGGTGCCATCTTTTCCAATTTTAATTTCCGGAAGTTTTTTAAGTGCATCCGTGATTAATTCCGTTAGTTCTGTTTCTTGCTTCAATATTTTTTCTGATTCTAAGCACGCCTTGAAAACGTCTCTGATTAATTGTATATCAATTGAGGCTGCAACTGTATTCACTAATTTTTCTCCAGATTTCGGGTCTACATATTTGTTTTCTGGAGAATACGAAGGAGCTGTTACCAATTCACCATTTTCATTTTCTGATAAAAAATCTAGAATAAACCTCGCGGCACCACTTACTACGGGATAAACTATGTCTTTTAAGTAGGTTTTGTCTTGTACAAATTCATAATGTTGCCATAGGCTTAAAGACATCCATGCACCACCCAAAGGAAAGCAATAGCCATTGTTAACTTGCGATGACTTGTTAGATCCTCCGGCAGTTGTTCTGCCAAATGCATTTGTACAATGATGTGCCGTCCATCCATCGGTTTCTAGAAATTTTGATGCGGTTACTTTCCCTTTCTCGGAAAGATTTTTCATAAATAAAGACAAAGGCCGGGTAGTCTCACTTAAGTTACAAATATCAGCGGGCCAATAATTCATCTGTAGATTTATGTTTAAATGAAAGTCAGATTCCCAGGCAGCCCACATTTCTTTGTTCCAAATTCCCTGTAAATTTGCAGGAAGCACTGAGTTTCCTCCGGAACTTGACAATAACAGATATCGGCCATATTGGAATAATAATTCAGTAAGATGCTTGTCTTCTTTATTGTCTTTAAGGTTTGCTAACCTTATATTCGTAGGGATGGTGTCCACATTGTTAGGGGTAATGTCAAATTGAACACGGTTCATTATAGCGGAATGACTGGCTATATGTTCCGCTTTAACCGTTTCATAATCTAAGCCAGAAACATTTTTCATCGTTTGCCTACAAATTGATAAAGGATCGATCTCCCGATCAAAGCTCATGATATCTAGATTGTAGTCGGTTGCAGCGGTTATCATGATCGTAAATTCATTAGAATTAGTAATTATCAATTTGTTGCCCGACGATTTGAGTTCACCTGAAATGTTTTTGACGAAAATATTTGCCGCAAACTTCATGTGATACCCTCCTTCTCCAGAGCCCCCTGGATTATCATCGTAACCATTGGGATCATCGAAGATTTGCCCATCAATAATAAGTGTGTTGTTCTCAATGTGCTGCTTAATATCTGTTTCTCTTTCAAAATTTATTTCACTTGTTACAGTTTTATTATCTAAGCTTTTAAAATGATGGAAAATCGTGTTGTACTTGGTAGAGATAAAGGATTCTCGAATAAACCGTTTGCCATTGATCGAATATTGTACGGTGCTAACACCGGTTTGAAGATTAAGGTCTCGTCTGTAATCTTCAACATTCTCATGCTTGTTAAATGAAATAAACAATTCCCCAAGTGTTTGATAAGATCGAATGGAAGTTGGTGAAATGGCCAAATTCTCCATGGCATAATCCAGAGCATCACTGAATTCTCCTTCTAAATTAAGTTTCTGAAATTTTTCAAAATGCTCTTTTGCATTTTCAGGTATTGGATCTTCTGGGCATCCTCCCCAAAGGCTTTCTTCATTTAACTGAAGTTTTTCTTTTTCGGTGCTACCATGCACCATAGCTCCTAATTTTCCATTTCCGATGGGTAATGCCTCCAACCATGTTTGAGCGGGTTGTTCATACCACAATACATTGTCGGGTGCTGTTTCCGATGGATTATCCTTGTTACAAGCTGATAAAAAAAATAATAGTATTGATGCTTTAATCAATATTTTAATATTTAAATTGTTGTTTCTCATTTTGTTATTCGATAATAAATGCTAATGTTTTGTGTATGAGCAGTAGCGGATTTATCTCACATTATATTCAGACTGAAAGATACTCATTTTAAACACAAAAACGGTTTGAGAATACTCCCAAACCGCTATTGCTCAAATACATTGTTTGCCACTGTTTTTTTTAGAATTACTATTCAAAAACAGTTACTAAATCTTCTTTGCTTTTTC
>CAYXQX010000501.1:0-3537 GCA_964467485.1 uncultured Porphyromonadaceae bacterium
CAGAGCCAGAAGACTTTCAAAATTACTGAAAGCCTCTTCATAATTCTTTATTTGATAATATGCATCGCCGAGAGAAATATAAAACTGCTTTGTTAATTCGGTATTATTAATATTAACGCTTAATCCAGAGTTCAATGTTTTAATTGCCTCTTCCAGACGATCTGTTTGGCTAGCCCCCATGCCTTTAAAAAGCAGTAAAAGAGCTTGTTTGGGGAAGTTTTTAACTGCCTCATTTCCTATGCTATACATCTCTTCAAAATCCAATTGGCTGTTCTGTATAAAAAGCAGGTTCTGCCAGGCCAGAAAATTAGAGGGAGTATTTTTAATTATCCTTTTATATATCCCTTCAGCCTCCATCTCAGCCTCCTTATCACCCTCAATACTTTTATTATAGACGTAATCGGCATACAAGAGATCAATCCCCGAATTACCCTTATCGGTTTTATACATGAGCTCCAGTAGTTCTGCCAGGTTGTCATTTAATTGATCACCATCAGTTTGTGTTCTTATCAATTCAATAAAGACCTGTATCTTGATTTCCGGGTTCACTTGCTTTGAGGCGAATCCTGTTTTAAACTCGTCAATTGCCTCTTCCTTTCTATCTAAATCAAAATAATACTTACCAAGCGAAAAATAAACCAGGGGATTACCCGAATTGAGCTTTTTCATTTCATTGAAAAGAGCCAAAGCCTTATCCTCCTCCCCCTTTTCAGCATACAACTCAGCCAGAATCCCCATAATATCAACCTCTCCAGGGTATTCCTTAATCAATTTTTCAAGTTCTTTATATGCCTTTTTTTCATTACCTGTAGCAAGAAAAATCTCCTTTTTCCTGATAGCAGTATATTTAGAATAGCCATACTTATCTTCCAGCTCATCCAGCATTTTTAGGGCATTTTTATAATCCTTGCCACTAACAAGCATATCTATTTCACCTACCCTATACTCGTTTTTATCCTTGAAGCTTGTGTAAAGATCTTTGTAATATTTTGCCCCATCGATAAACCTCTCCTGCTTAACAGCAATTTCTATTGCAATAAACTTGTACCATTCATTTACCGGATCAAGATCAATAGCTTGCTCGGCATAAGCTCTTGCCATTTCAATATCCCCGTCAACATATAAAATACTCGATAATTCATAATATGGCACCGAACGTTCGGGACGCAGCTCTATACATTTTTGATATAAATCCTTAGCCCCATTAAGATTGCCCAGCATTTTTTGCTTTGCGGCCTCAGAAAAAGTAAAATCATACTCCAATCTCTTTTGTTCTACTGTATCCACCCCGGCCTTCAGAACAAACTTCTCCAATTTTCCTTTCTGTGCGAAACCACCCGACCCGATCAGAAAAAAAATCAATATTAATAATTGTAATCTTCTCATACTCTTAAATCCCTTCATATGCCCTCATTAACAAGCGACTGGCAAATTCTTGTTTGTTAATTGCTTCCTGTATGTCCAAATCCGCCAGCCCCTCTGTCTGTTTCTTTCAATTCATCAACTTCAATCCACTCTGCTTTTTCATGCTTGTTGATAACCATTTGACATATCCTTTCACCATCCTCAATCTTCACATCAGAATTAGAAAGGTTTATTAATATAACACCTATCTCACCTCTATAATCAGCATCAATAGTACCCGGTGTGTTAACCAAACTGATCCCCTTTTTCAAGGCCAAGCCACTTCTGGGCCTTATTTGAGCCTCGTAACCTTCGGGTAACTCTATATACAATCCTGTGGGTACAAGTGTTCTCTCAAGACTCTTTAAAATAATCTCTTCATCAATATTTGCCCTCAGGTCGAGCCCTGCAGATATCTCAGTGCTGTAAGCCGGCAGTTTATGTTTTGATTTATTTACTATTCGTATATCCATGTTTATAACTCTTATTTAAACTGCAAAAGTACTCTGATTATTTTTTCTAGCTACGGGAGGGTAATAAAATGCTTAATAGCTTCTGCTGTTTTTCAATCCAAACCATGAAAACAATAAGAAGCACTGTATTGATTGCTAATCTTAACCATAGTATATCAGGCTTAATAAATTCACTTAAACCAAATAACAACAGGGCTAAGCCCAGGTTTATAAGAAACCTGTCGACACGGTATGGCACAGGGTAAATTTTCCTACCCCATAGATACGAACCGATCATCATTAGAGTATAACAGGCCAGTGTTGCCCAGGCCGAACCCATATATCCTATCAGTGGTATCAAAACAGCATTCAGAATAATGGTAATTGTTGCCCCCCCTATTGCCAACCAGGCCCCATATCTTGTAAAATCATTAATCTTATACCATACTGATAGATTGTAGAATACGCCAAGAAAAAGGTTCGCCAGAAGAATAATGGGAACAATACCAATGCCCTCCCAGTATTTTTCATCGATATAATATTTTACAATATCCAAATAGAAAAGCACACCAAGGAATATTACCAGTCCCAAACTGAAGAAAATATCAAGTATCTGTGCGTATAAGCGTTTGGCATCAACGTCCTTCGACTGGGCAAATAAGAATGGCTCAAAGGCATACCTGAACATCTGTATGAACAAGGTCATTAATACCGCGATCTTATAGTTAGCTCCATATATCCCAACGATATCCATTGCCTCAAAAGAATCAGGAAGCCAGAATTTCAGAAGAATTTTATCCGCCACCTCATTGATGCTGCCAGCAATTCCTATAATGACAATGGGAAAGGAATATTTTAGTAAATTCTTCAGTATTCTTAACTGCACCGGGCCCTTTAAGTCTTTCAACTCCGTCGATAAAAAGAGAAGTACAATAGCAGAAGTAATCAGATTGGCAATGAATACATAACCAACACCCATCGCAGGATCGAAATATCTGTTTAACCCTTCCCCGGGATTAGCTGCCCACAGTCGTGGCCAGATCACAAAAAAGAAAACAACCAGCCCAATGTTAACCACAACATTCAGCATCTTTATTATAGCAAACTTCAATGCTCTATTCTGTTGCCGCAACTTAGCAAAAGGCAGTGAAGCAATAGCATCCAAAGCAATTATATAGCTGAACCATTTTATGTATTCCGGATTATCATCATACTGGATAAATCCGGCTATAGGACCCGTAGCCAGACGAACAACCACAACAAACAAAACAGCCAGAACACTCACAAATAAAAATGAGCTTGTAAAAACTGCCTTTAAGTCTTTTTTGTTTTGTGCAAACCGAAAGAAGCCTGTTTCCATCCCGAAGCTTATAATTACCATCAGGATAACTACATAGGCATATAATTCGGTTACAGTACCATAAACACCCGGAGCAAAAATTCGCGTATAAAAGGGTGTTAGAATAGCGAAGTTCAGAAGTTTCGGTATGATACTTCCCAACCCATATAGAAGGGTTTGTCCTGCTAGCTTCTTTACCTTGTTCAAAAACTTATCTGTTATAACCTATTACTAAACTATTTTAAAGCTAATTTATTACCTCTGTTTCTATGCTATATCATCATCACTGTCCTTTGGCTCAACATGGAGGGTAGTCTCAATATCATCATCATTGTCCTTTGG
>CAYXQX010000502.1:0-3534 GCA_964467485.1 uncultured Porphyromonadaceae bacterium
ACACTGCCACGTTCTTCTTGCTTTTCTCTCAATTTGAATGTGGAGTGTTTTGTTAGGCACAGCTTCTATCAAAAAAAAGACCAACCCAAGATTTCTCACAGACCGGTCATAGATACTATTTAAGCAACAAGCATTTCTTGGTGGATTTTGACAAACCATTAACGGATAATTTATAGAAATAAATACCTGAGCTTACTGGTTTACCCGAATCATTAACACCATCCCAGATGATAGAATGATTACCTTTTACTAGATTATCTCTTACAAGTGATTTAACTCTTTGACCTTTTGTATTGTAAATAATTAAATCTACTTTGCTTTCATCTGGAATTGAAAAAGATATCGTTGTTGTTGGATTAAATGGATTCGGAAAATTATCTTTTAAAGTAATACAATCAGGAATGTTATCATTGAATTGAAAATCCTCTGGTTCGTATTCAGACTGGTACTCATCAGAAAGTAATACTAATAAATCTGCTCTTGTCTCTTCAAATTCTTCTTTAGAATTAGGAATTAGATTTGTATATCTTCCAATTGCACCACGACCATTTCCCTCCATTTGAAGGTATAGGTCACCTAAATCTATCACAGCATAAACCGAATCAACCAATGATGGAGGATCTGTTATTATTGATTCTAACCAGTCTATTGCAACTTGATAGTTTTCTGATTTGATGTCGCAACAAGTTTGTAAGTAGTTTGTATAAAGTTCAATTAAATCATCAGAATGTAGATTTGGTTCATTAACAAAATATGATTTCAGTGTTTGAAAATCAACAACCTGAATTGAAAGTAATAAACTAGCACTTGATTGTTTATAATTACTTTCGGGATAGATTGTAATAAGGTCTTTTAATAAGTTCTCTGCTTGTGTGAAATTATTATCTTCTACTTCGGCAACTGCGGTTTCATAAAGGATCTGGTCATCTGGTTTATTATCACCTCTGGGAGTACCGGGATCATAAACTGGTGATAATTGATATGCACCTTCAGGATAAAAACGACTATTTGGTGGTAGAATAGCACTTCCGTTCTCATTTGTATAACCTCAGTAATTATATGAAAAATCTTTCTCTATTTCAAGATTAGGACAATGAATAAGGAATTCATCTAAAGAACCGATAATAAAATCATTATCAATAATTTGATTTCTGTTATCAGCTAAATGTAACTGACAATCATCATAAAAGAGGATTTCTTCTAATGAATTATCTTCGATTATACTATCCATAAACCAGGGTTCTGTATCAGGTGATTTTTCAATTGTAACATTACTGCGGTTCATAATGGTGAAGCCCTGTACATTTTGAGTAATATTACAGCTTATGATATCAACTGTTGAACCATAGATGACCAAACCTGAGCCGGTTGAGCTGTTATAAAATTCAGAATTGTAGATTTTATTATCACGAGTTCTGGTATTATTCACATATATACAATGAGAATAAGTATTTCTGAGAATTGAATTAGTTATACCAAAATTAAGAGGATTATTGAGCCTAATACCTTGATCATAATTTTCGATGACCACATTATCAATAAATACATCATTATCATTAATGCTTTCAATGCCATAAGCATGATAATTCCAATCTTCACCATCAAAGGTCGTATCTGAAATATCTAACTCCCCTTCTTTGCTTGCAATATAACAATCCTGGAAATCTGAATTTGAAATTGTTTAGTTTCCATTACTATTAATAAGATTACAATATTCAAAATGTGAGTTGTTAAAAATGGTAGTTTCGTTACTTGTTATTGAAATGAAACCACAGTTATTTATGGTCTCACCATCACCATAAAAACTGACATTATCTCCGATAATTAAACTTGCTTCTTCTTCGATTGTTAATTGAGATTCATTAAGTAGATACACTTTTGAGTTATCGGCAATTGTGAGAGTTACACCTGAGCTAACTGATAAATCCATAGGAATAGCCATTATACCTTGTAATGTCTGTGAAGTTGTAATATCCGATAGGATCATATTCGGGTATTCAAGCGATGTTGTTTCTCCTATTTCACCTAAATCAGAATATTGAGGATTGTCCCAAGTTCCAACACCTGGTGGAGCTGCCCCATTATACAACCACTGCCAACTATTAAGTAGTCTATTCCATTCTGATGCTTCATAAATAGAAATTATATTATCAAAATTCAAATCTGCATCTTCCAGCGGAAAATCTCCGTATTCAGTTTGATAAATGTTAGAGTAATCAGGAGTTTCTCCTTTTATAGCATTCAAGATGTGTAAATTATATTCACCATGAAGATATTCATGATCCGACCATTCATCCCATTCGTTTGCCCCATAGCTGTTTCCGGGATCAGGATCTCCGGGAAAATCAATTCCATCATAATATAGTGAATCCGAGCTTAGTGCCCAATTTGAGTCACTTGTTGCAGTATAGATAACGGTTTGATAATTTTCAAGATATGGTACAAAACCACCTGAATGGCATTGCTGCATAAAAATTACTTTTTTCTGACAGTTAATTTGATCAACAAGATTACCGAAAGTATCATCTCTGATCTCTTCTTCATTTATTAAGCCTAACCAAGTATGACCATCATGTAAATAACCATGATCAAATGTCCAAATATACAGGAAGTCATCTTCCTGAAGCTGTGGTATATTTTCCTGCGGATTTCCGATTGCCAAACCTTCAAGAACCATTTCCACATTTTCCAGATCAGCTTGATAATCGGTCATTGGTTCTAATGCTTCGGGAACAATATATCTTTCACCTTCGAGAATATAATCGTCTTGAAAATCCTGTCCGCCTGCAAACAAAACAAAGATACTACTATCAGCATATCCTTTTTCGAGCAGCATTTCCCACATTAAGAATGTATCGTTCCAAAATTCTTCCATTGATGTTCTTTCAATATCTCGTCCATTTGCTATTGCCCAACTTCCTTCAAAATTACCTCGTTCATCAGCATAATCACCGGTAATCAGAACTGCATATTTCTCTGCTCCCAAAAGCATGTTACTTATCAAAAAAAGCCCTATTAAGATCATCACTTTTTTACTCATCATTTCCTCCCTTTGAGTTTGTTAAAGTTGACTATATTTTCAATTTTTCAAATTCGTCAGCATATAATTTGTAGAGTTAATAGAACGATACATTACATTACTTTGCCGGCTCTCATCCGTCAAAAGCCGGACTAAAGTTTTCTCTGCTTTATATAACACAAATTGAAAAACATCATCCATAATCAATTTTCATTATCTTTTCACCTTCTAAAGATATCATTTCATTAGAATAAGTGATTTTGTTTTTACTCGATTACCTGTTTGTAAACGGTAATAATAAACTCCACTGGAGACTTGTCTGTTCTGCATATCGGTTCCATCCCAGATAACTGTATAGTCTCCGGGGTTCTTAAATTCTTTTACAAGAATTTTAACTAACTGCCCTTTTACATTAAGTATTTTAAGTGTTGTTTTTCCGCCTTTATTTAATGAGAAATGTATCTGAGTTTCTGGATTAAACGGATTGGGATAATTCTGCAATAATTTGATATTAT
>CAYXQX010000503.1:0-3519 GCA_964467485.1 uncultured Porphyromonadaceae bacterium
GAACGCCTCCAGGATAACTTCAACCGGACAATCAGGATCACTATATTTAATACGAGCCATGGGATACCTTCCATCGAACTCAAGCTGCTTAAAACCAGACTGATTCAAGGGCCTTACTTTATCCCCAATAACTAGTTCAAAACCCTGCTTAAAAGGAGATTTTATGACAGCCGGCTCAACAAAGTTCGCCCCATCTCTGTTCCTGATAGTCTTACCATCAACTTCAACACTCTTAGGCTGTATGCCCTCCTGATCCCGGTTAAAAATATCCCAAAGCCATAATTGACCATCCCCCGACAGATACACTGTCCCGGCAAACAATCCACCCACAGGCATTCCTATATGTTTTAAGGCCTCCGTATCGGTATAGGTTTCCTTTTCCCCTCTGGCAAAAAGCGATTTGACCCATTCCGGATCAAGCTTTTTGTCGGCAGGGATATATTTCAGGTAATCATTCTCAGTGAAGGGGCCTGCAAACAATGGCATTCCCGGCACCATCATCATCGAAGCTCCCAGTGCTGTGGTTTTTAAAAAATCCCGTCGGTCGATACCAGATTTACTGCTATTACATGAGCAGCCTGAGTCTTTGCAGTTATCCATTTTATTATGATTTAAGGAAAAATATCACTTTTTAAAACTATACAATTAGAATCTAAATTCAATCCCGGTAAGGATGAAAAATATATATCTTTGCACCCCTTAAAAACAATCTCGTAAAGGCAAAATGGTTATTCTCGATTACCCCTATGTATCAGACTATTTGCAGAAAAGCTTAGCAGAAGCAAATATCCCTGTGATCCAAACAGATTCAGCGAGGAAACTGGGTCTTGATAGTGACTTAAACTGGATTTCTGAGGAAGACGCAATTAAGGCATTCAAAACCGATAACAGAATCCCATTATATACTAACTCAGAAAATGCAATTAGCTGGATCAGTAAAAATCTTGCCTTTACCGATCTACCCGACAAAATTAATATTTTCAAAGATAAAGTCAGATTCCGTAAATTGATAAGTCACTTATATCCAGATCATTATTTCAAGGAAGTCCTTCTGGCAGATATTGATAAGCTCAACAAGGAGGGCTTGCCCTATCCCCTAATACTAAAACCGGCTGTTGGCTTTTTCAGTCTTGGGGTTTATAAGTTAAACAACCGGGATGATTGGCAAACAGTGCAATCTCAAATAAATGATGAAATAACAAAGGCCAGTCAAATTTATCCTGATGATGTCTTTAACTCATCCAGGTTCATTCTTGAGGAATGTATTCCCGGTCGTGAATTTGCTATCGACACCTATTTCAACGAAAAAGGACAGGCAGTTATAATGAATATATCAGAGCACTATTTTGGTTCATCCGAAGATCTTGGTGACCGATTGTACCAGAGCAGGCCTGAATTATTTGATGAGTTATACTCACCTTTTTTGTCGAAATTGCAAACAATTGGGGATCTCGCTCAATTAAAAAACTTCCCTGTCCATGTTGAAGTAAGACAAAGGCCAGACGGACAAATTATCCCAATAGAAGTAAACCCGATGAGGTTTGGTGGTTGGTGTACTACAGCAGATCTGGCCGGACTATCATATGGCATTAACCCTATTGAGATGTTTTTAAATCAGGAGAAACCGGATTGGGATAAGATTTTATCAAGTAGGAAAGGGAAAGCGTATAATCTGGTTTTGTTGGATAATATTACTGGAATTCCCGGTGATGAAATTCAAGGATTCGACTACGACAAACTCTCCAGCCGCTTCAGGGATGTAATGGATATCAGGGAAATTGATTACACAAAATTCCCGGTTTTCGGTTTCTTGCTTGTGCAAACAGATCTGGATGAAGAACCGGTATTAGCTGAGCTTTTACAATCTGATTTGAGGGAGTATTTGATGTAAGTCATCCACTAGATAAATCTAGTGGCAACTGATTCTCTATTCCCTTGAGTCCCCTTTTCAATCTGCTCGGAAGACGGGAGGGCTTTTCTAATTATCATCACTTTTTTTAAACCCGATCATCCTCCTCGTTTCATTTTTCTTTTCCATTAGACCTTTTATCGCTTTAAAAACTACCTGGAACTGCCCATCATACTTTTTCTCCATGGATTCAACCTTTTGGCGGAGTTCTTTGTTTGATTCCATCATCTTCCGCAGCTTAACAAAGGTCCTCATGATAGCAATATTAACTTCTATTGCTTTCGGTGATCTGAGTACAGAAGAGAGCATTGCCACTCCCTGTTCAGTAAAAGCAAAAGGAGGAGATGGTGAATATTTGATATCACCAAGCTTATCACAATTTGTGATAAGCTCCTGCCATTCTTTCTTGCCTAATCGAATTAAGAAGTCATCAGGAAACCTAGCAATGTTTCTACGCACTTGCTGTTTTAATACCCTGGTTTCAATACCATAAAGTTCTGCCAAATGAAAATCCAGTATAACTTTCTGGCCCCGAATTAGTAAAATTGTTCCTCCAATTTTATGAACCGGACTCAATTTTGAATTCTCCATATTAAATATCTGTTTAAATATATAGATGCAATTCTGTGGGGAAAATGGAAAACTAATTACCATTTCTTGTATTAGCAGACAGTGTCTGCATTTTTAAGCATTTTTAATTTTTTAAATCAATAAAACACATATACTTTCGGAAGAGAAAACCCTTTGGTTTGGATTTTGATTATTGATGAAAAAACAATCATTTTTCCCCTTTGTTAAATCATTGATTTTGATAATGATAATACCGATTGCCTCCTTTGGACAATCGGGCGTAAAGCCTGTGGACTCACATGATGTTTTTAATCATTTCAACAAGCTATATCAGATTGATGCTCGCTTGGTGAATGGGGATTTCTATAATACACCAAGTATTAGCAAAGCAACCGGGCATCCCTTCTTCATTAGCTCCGACTGGAAAAACGGATCTGTATCAATGGAAGGTGTGGTATTTGAGAATCTTCAACTACGCTATGATATTAGCTCCGGCCTGATAATTCTAAATACGGCAGGATTTACAAATACCGCCGTGCAGCTGGTTCTTAAGAAAGACAGAATTGATTATTTTACCATGGACGGCAATCTTTTCCAAGCATACCCCGATGACGATCCAATGACGGGTATTCGTTTTTGTCAGGTCCTGGAAGAGGGCGCTATAGATTTTGTTCTGATAAGATCAAAAAACCTTAAGGTGACAACCACTGGCAGGTCTGATTTTGCATACCAAACCAAACAAAGCAGAATAATAAGAATTGGAGATGAACTACATCCATATTTGAGCAGACATAGTCTAATCAAATTATATCCTGATTTAAAACCCGATTTAAGATTATTCCTGAAGGAAAATCGGCTTAGGTTCAAGAAGATGAGTAATAATGAGCATGCAAGGTTTGTAAAGTATTGTAATAGTTTAATCGAAAGTAGCCAATGATTAAACTAATTAAAATATTGATACTAATGTTGCTCATGGCTTCTCCCTTGCAAGCTCAGGAAATAAATAAAACTAAAATCGAGCTAGATCTGGTAAACGCCGA
>CAYXQX010000504.1:0-3514 GCA_964467485.1 uncultured Porphyromonadaceae bacterium
TTAAAAAGCCTGCCGGCAACAAAAGATAATTCTACTAACGAATATTTTCCAAACGTATTTTCTCAATTTGGGTATAGCTGTAATCAGGCAAGCTCGGTAGGTTATTTGTTTACTTATGAGATGAATGCAGCCAGAGATGTTTCTGCAGCAAGTCCGGCAAACTTGTATCCGCCGGCTTTTGTGTGGAATTTTCTTAATGACGGCGACCCGGGAAAAGGGGTTTCTTATTTCGATAGCTGGGAGGTAATTCGTACTAATGGTATACCATCTCTTGACGTTTACGGAGAGGTTTACAATTCTACACAGTGGATGTCGGGCTATGATAAATACTATCAGGGGATGAAAAACAGGACCAATGAGGTTTATAACATTGAAGTAGGTACTCCTGATGGCTTGAATACCCTTAAGCATTGGATAAATGATCACCTGGATGGATCACCAACTGGAGGATTGGCCAATTTTCAGATAGCTTCAACCGATTGGAAGATTGTTCAAATTCCTGATAGTCTGCCCGAGGAAAAGAGGCTTATAATGTTGCATTTTGGTAAATTTGTGGGACATGCCTTAACTTTTGTTGGGTGGAACGATTCTGTGCGTTATGATTTCAATGAGGATGGTTTGTTCACAAATGATATTGATATTACGGATGATGGTATTGTTGATATGCGCGACTGGGAAGTTGGAGCGATGCTTGCTGTAAACTCCTGGGGTGCAGGCTGGGGTGATAACGGAAGAGTTTATATTCCGTACAGGCTCCTGGCCTTTGATCATCTTGAAGGAGGAATCTGGGCTAGCTCAGTGACTGTAATGAGGCCAAAAAAGCTGTATGAACCCAAGCTTACAATTAAAGCCAGTGTAACTCATACCAAAAGAAATCAGATAAAGATTATTGCCGGTGTTTCCAGTAATTTTGCTGCCACCAAGCCGGATGTAGTTCTGGAATACCCCTTCTTTAATTTTCTTGGAGGGTCGATGTCGATGCAAGGAACAACAGCTGAAGGCAATGAATCACTTGAGTTTGGTTTAGATATAAGCCCATTATTAAATTATATCAATCCCAATATGCCGGCTAAATTCTTCCTGGAGGTATATCACAGAGAAGGAGAAGAGCAAAATGGAAGTGGCAAGATAGACTACATGAGCATTATGGATTACGGTGGAGCTGAAGTAGTGGAAGAAGCTTCTCCCGAAACAAATATGGGAATCAGACTGAGAGATGTAGTGAGAATGTCTGTTATTTATGATCCTGTTTCCAGTCCGGTTGGCGTTAGCACAACAAGCATTCCTGATGCAGCAGTAGGTGAGGGCTACTCGCATCTTTTACAAGCAGAAGGAGGCACTCCGCCTTACAAGTGGAGTAACATGGCAGATGAATATGTTGCAGAGCTTATTAATGAGCAATGGAACCTTCCTTTTGCTGATCAAATCCTTGGCATATCTGATACCTCCAGGCTGGTTGTTGATTTGGGATTTGACTTTTCTTTCTATGGCAAAAGCTACAGCCAGATCACCATATTGAAGAAAGGTGGAATAATAATGGGATCTGATCCCAAAGTCTATCCTTATGTTATTGATCCAAGTATTTATATCTTTCAGAACCCCGGAGTTTTCCCTTTCTATGCCGACTTACAATACCTCTTCAGCAGTGATGGAGTTTATCGTTTGGATGAAGAAGACGGCATTACTATCGTCTGGGATGCCACTATGGCCAAAGAGGGTGAAGTGTATGACCCCAGGTTTGGCGTGAAGTTATTTAGGGATGGCCGTATTGAAACGGGATATTATACAACAGCTATCAGAGCAGACTGGAACTGGATTGCCGGAGTATCTGCCGGTGACATGAAGAACTACACTCTTCCTGAAATCAATGACGACCCCATCTTTTACGGAGGCATCAAGATTAACTATACTATGAATAAATGGCCATCCTGGTTGTTTTTCTCTCAGGGCGGTGCATTACTAGGCATTGCCGAAGATGGTCCATCCAGGGTCTTCCTTCCGGTTAAAGTGACTGATAATAACGAGCTACATAACACCAGGACTTTCAATCTACAGATAAACGGCACCAGCAGTTCCGATAATATCCAGGCCCAGTCCAACATTGAAATTTTCCCCAATCCCTTTACCAACAGGATCAGCCTCAAGCTGCAAAACCCCGCAGGGGAAAAGCTTCAGTTTGACCTTTACTCCGTTGATGGCAAAAAGGTCTTCTCGAGAAAACTCTCAACAAGCGCACTCTATATGGATCTTGATGTGAGCGAGTTAAAGGGCAGCGGCAACTTCTTCTATCAGATCACCGACGGTGGGAAGCTGTACCAAGGGAAATTGGTGCGGGTGCTGTAGGTGCTCTTGCGAAACAACGGTAACGCACCTTTACTTTATCGGCTGTCCGGCGTAGAAGCGTACCATGATCTGGTGGGTAGTAAAGTTGTTAGGCATCTGAGAGGAGATGGGGGCTTCGAACATGTAGCGGACCTCCAGGTTATCGAGCTTGATGCCGGCTAACAGACCCATACATTCCTTGTGACGGTAAGTGAGACCGGCGGAGAAATTATCGAGCATATGCACTACTGTGTTGATGTGAAAACTGGTACCGGAGCGTTGGTTGATTTTGACATAAACTGATGGTTCAATGACAAAATCAGGATTTAATACCAAATTTCTTCCATAATATAAGTAGACGGTTCGGGCAAGATCAGGATTCATACTAATCTTATCTTCAGAGATGTAGGAGAAGTTGCCAAACTGAACGGTTGATTGAAGCAATTGAATGAGTGAAAGGCCGGCATAATTGAATTCATCATAGTAATGTATCCCAACATTAGCGTCCATCAGGAAAATAGATTCGTTTACTGCATTATCGATGAGCGGGTCATAATCGGAGCCATCGGGTAGGGTGAAGCCTGCTTTATTGAGCCTGAACTGGTAAAATGAAGGAGCTATCCCAAAGCCCATTACCTATAAAAACATGATAGGCATAAACGAGGTTGATGCCGGTATGCGAAATAGCACCATAGCTGTAATTGAAAACACTGGCACCAACACCAATATTACCAAAAGACCGATCTCCTTTGTTGACCAATCCACGTGGGGTAAACCTGATATTCCTGGCCCTAATCATTGTATGAAAACTTATGGCCTTGGTTGTTGGGGCTTGTGCAAATCCTACCCATTGCTGACGGGTGCTAACAGTGATAGGTGTATATCGTTCTGTTCCTGCCACTGCCGGATTGACCTGAAACTGATTAATAAGATATTGATCAGAGAGGGTATTGATCTGAGCCTGACCAAATAAAGGGATAAGGCTGAGCAGGAGCAATATACAATATCGGGATACAATCCTTTTTGCTTTATTAATATTCATGCTCCTGAAATGATTTTTCATAATCCTGCTTATTGCCTTAGCTTATCTTATCACGGTCACGCTTCCCGGCTTTGCCGTAGAAAAGTCGTCTAATTTAATCAGAAAATAATATGTTCCCATAGAAACATAAATGCCTACGTATTTCCCATC
>CAYXQX010000505.1:0-3513 GCA_964467485.1 uncultured Porphyromonadaceae bacterium
ACATATGAGTTTGGATGTATTGTTGGGTCTTCAATGGGGAGACGAAGGAAAAGGCAAGATCGTTGATGTCTTAACACCTGAATATAATGTAGTTGCACGTTTCCAGGGAGGGCCTAATGCAGGACATACCCTTGAGTTTAACGGACAAAAACATGTGTTACACTTAATCCCCAGTGGAATTTTCCATGATAACACTATCAATATAGTTGGAAATGGTGTTGTACTTGATCCCCTGATTTTCAGAACAGAGGTTAGAAACCTGGAAGAACAGGGGGTTGATGTAAAATCGAAGCTGGTAATTTCAAAAAAGACCCACTTGATACTTCCTACTCACTGCGCTTTGGATGCTGCTCAGGAGAAAGCTAAGGGGAAATCTAAAATCGGGTCAACTCTCAGAGGGATTGGACCTGCTTACACCGATAAAATTGCCAGGCTTGGCTTACGTGTTGGTGAAATAAATAGTCCTGATTTTATGGATCGTTATGAAAAGATGAAGCAGGGTCATCAGGATCAGCTTGATTTTTTCAAATATACCGAGAGCTATGCTGAAAGAGAGAAGGAGTGGCTGGATTCGATAGAATTCCTTAAGGAGTTTAATCTTGTTGACTGCGAATACCTTATTGATGAAGTACAAGCACAAGGAAAATCCATTTTAGCCGAAGGTGCCCAGGGTTCTCTTCTGGATATTGATTTTGGTTCTTATCCTTTTGTAACATCATCCACCACCGTTTGTGCAGGTGCATGCACTGGTCTGGGTGTAGCTCCATCAAGTATTGGAAATGTATATGGGATTTTCAAGGCCTATTGTACGCGAGTGGGCAGTGGCCCCTTCCCTACCGAACTTGAAGATGCCACCGGTCAACAATTACGCGACCAGGGTCGTGAATATGGTTCAACAACCGGACGGCCCAGAAGGTGTGGTTGGCTGGATATGGTAGCCCTGAAATATACTGTTATGCTTAATGGGGTAACTGAACTTATCATGACCAAAGCTGATGTATTTACTGATATTGATACTATTAAGGTAGCAACATCCTACATGATTGATGGTGAGGAAAGTAAACACTTCCCCTTTGATTCAGCACAGGAAATAAGCCCTGTATATACAGAACTTCCGGGATGGAAGGATGATATTTCATCCATTCGCACCCCGGAAGAAATGCCGGAGGAGTTACGCAACTATATTTCCTTTGTTGAGAAGGAAGTAGGCGTACCGGTCCGCTGGGTTTCTGTTGGCCCCGATAGAGATGCCACCATCAGGCTTTAAGTGGAGCATCTGCTAATACTGCCACAAGAAAATCCCAGAATTTTCCAACAGTTTCAATATTAACTTTTTCATCAGGAGAATGAGGGAACCTTATTGTTGGACCAAATGATATCATGTCCCATTTTGGATATGAGCCACCAAGGATTCCACATTCGAGACCTGCATGAATAGCCTTTATTTCAGGTATTTTTCCATACAGCTTATTATAAACCTCTTGTGAAGATTTTAGTATTGCTGAATCAAGGTTCGGCTTCCATCCCTGATATTCTCCGTCGAATACTATATTTCCGCCTGCCAGGTCAAATACGCTACTGAACATATTTTTAAGATCATCCTTTGCTGAATCCACTGAGCTTCGGATCAGACACTGTATTTTAACCTGATTTCCAACTGTCTTTACTATTGCCAGATTTGTTGAAGTCTCAACGAGCCCTTCCATATCTGTACTCATCCTGATGACACCATTAGGACAAGCATAAACAGCCTTGGTGAGCCTCATAGCAGCATCACTATCCATTACAGACTCAGGCATTTCAATAGCCTCGAAAGATGTTTCCAATCCAGGATCAGCTGATGAAAATTCTTTCTGAACGGTTAAGGTAAATTCTGAGAATGCTTTCTTCAGTTCTTCAACTTTATCACTTGCGACAACTACAGTTACAAATGATTCCCTTGGTATTGCATTTCTAAGGCTTCCTCCATCCATCGGTCCAATCTTCAGGCCATACTCTTCAAGAGTTTCAAAAACAAAGCGGAATAATAATTTGTTTGAATTTCCTCTCTCCAAAGGTATATCAATTCCTGAGTGGCCTCCCTTCAATCCTTTAACACCCAATTTAACTGCTGTAGTAGATTCTGGGGCTCCCTCTGCATTAAAATCAAATGTAATATTTGCGTTTGTACCACCGGCACAACCAACATAAAGTTCGCCTTCATCTTCAGAGTCCATATTTACCAATATATCACCATCCAGGATTCCTGATTTCAATCCAAAAGCTCCCGTCATTCCTGTTTCCTCATCAATAGTAAACAATCCTTCTATGGGTCCGTGAGGAATATCAGTGGATTCAAGAACGGCCATTGCTGCTGCAACACCCATACCATTATCTGCACCCAAAGTTGTGCCATCAGCAGTTACCCACTCACCATCAACATAGGCTGAAATAGGATCTTTCAGAAAATCATGATTGGAATCGGAATTAGCCTGTGGCACCATATCAAGATGTCCTTGCAAAACGATACCCTGCCTATTTTCCATACCAGGTGTGGCAGGTTTTTTAATTATCACATTACCTATCTCATCAACAATAGTTTCCAAGCCAAGTTTTTCACCAAATTCCTTTACATACTGTATTACTTTTGCCTCATTTTTGGAAGGCCGGGGAATTTGGGTTAGGCCATAGAAATATTTCCAAAGAGATTGTGGATAAAGATTACTTATTTCTTTGCTCATTATATATAATATTTAGATTTACTAAAAAGAACCTAAAGGTAGGTAATGCATATATAAAGAAAAAGCCGCCCATTGTAAAAAAAGGCGGCTTTTGAAATATTTTAAATTATTCTATTCTGATACAGGTTCAGGTTTCTGCCCGGAAGGTAATTCCAATCCGTAACCCTGTCTCCGGTCAGCTTGTTTAAGCTTGAATGACAGGAATATAGATATAACTCCACAACCCACCAGAACAAGAATCGGTATAGTGTAATCATACATCTTATCACCGGCCTTAATAGCATCGAGGTCAGCCTTATTTACCAGGTCGAGTAAGGCTCCGATTCCCCAGAAGAATAGTCCAAGGCCCCAGTTCTGCACAGTAAACATCGAAGCGTAAGCTGTACCCAGTCTGTGTTCCGGAACAATTTTCGCCACTGACGGCCACATTGCAGCCGGAACCAGTGAGAAAGCAATCCCAAGGGATAATAAACCGACATATGCCAGAAATACACTATTTGATAAAGCGAGCGATAAGTGGGCAACAATAAGAAGGGCTGAGCCAATCATCATCAATGATGCGGCTTTTCCTTTTTTGTCGACAATATTTCCAAAAATAGGTGTAAACAAAATGGTGCCCAGCGGAATTAATGAGGCTGTTTTTGGACCATTTTTAAACCATACTGCAAACTGTTCAGAAAATTGCATTACAAAAACCACGAACAAGGCAAATATTACGACGATTGCCATCAGCTTCCCGGAGGCTTTTTTTATACGGCTGGGTACTATGGAAAAACTAATTCCAAATATGAAC
>CAYXQX010000506.1:0-3511 GCA_964467485.1 uncultured Porphyromonadaceae bacterium
CAGGTACCCGAATGTGATCCCAACAATTACTGAAAAGGTGAAGGCTATCAGGATTGAATACAATGTTAATGTTGTTACAATATCTGTAAACCAAGTAATTGTTACGGAGAATGTAATTCCAAGTAAAACACCAATTATCCCTCCTGATATGCTAAGAACCACGGCTTCGGTGATAAATTGCTTCATTATATGCGCCTTACGGGCACCTATGGCCCTCCGGATACCAATTTCTCGTGTTCGTTCCAATACTGATGCCAGCATGATATTCATAATACCAATTCCTCCTACGAGCAGAGATATGGCAGCAATAGAAGCGAGGAGAAAATTGTATATTCTACTTTCCTTTTCTTCCTGTTTCATTAATTCATAAGGAACTATGATACTGAAATCATCATTATTGAAATGATGCCGCTCAACAATACTTCGAATAACTGCAGCAGATTCGATCATTCTATCAGAGTTTTCAAGTTTTACGGTCAACTGTTTTATATCGCTTACAAATTGATTTTCTCTGGGAATTCTCTTATTAAAAGTGGAAAGAGGAATGTAAACGTCATTATTTAGGTCACGTGAAGCCAGCTCTCCAACAGTTTCTGTAAAGAGGGCTTTAGTTTCCATTACGCCTACAATCTCAAACCATTGATCATCAAGCTTAACACCTTTTCCTACAGGATTATCATAACTAAACAATTCCTTGGCGATCGTTGAGCCTAAAACACAGACCTTTAGTTGCCTTTCGTAGTGATCAGAATTAATAAATTCCCCCTTTTCGGTAGAGTAGTTTAATACCTGAAGAATCTCGGGGGTGATCCCAATTACAGTTGCTTTGGATGATTTGTCAGCATACTTGGCTTCCAGCTTGGATTCAGATTGGGGTGCGACACTTACCACGCCAGGAACAATTTGTTCTATAGCTCTGGCATCATCTAATGATAGGCCCTTGGAGAATTTCATCCTAACTTCTTCCAGCTCCTTGTCTGTAAGGTCCTTATCCCTAACGATTATATTGCTGACACCCAGGTCCTGATATTTGGCAATAGCTTGTTTTTTTGCTCCCTCACCTATAGAAACCATGGCAATAACCGAGGCCACACCGAATATAATCCCCAGGATGGTAAGGAAGGATCTGAATTTGTGATCCACCAGGCCAAGAATGGCAAGATGTACATTTTCACTTATCTGCATGGCCTAAGTACTTTTTTGGTTAAGTATGAATTCAAAGGAGTGAAGTTTCTGACCGGGTTTCAGATCAGAATATATCATTGTATGGTTACTGTTTGAAACTCCTATCTCAACTTCCACTTTTTCTGGCTTATTCCCCTTATCTAAAAATAGATAAGCATGGCCGCCTTCTTTAAAAACACATTTATTGGGAACGTACATAACCTTTTCGGCCTCCCAACATATGTATTCGCAACTAACTGTCATCCCTGGTTTTAGCCTCAAGTCCGACTCATCGATTACAACTTGAACATTGAAAACCTTAGCTTCGTCCTTTGGAAGGCAAACTCTGCTTATCTCGCTTACCACTCCGGTAAAAGGCACAGAGGGTAGGGCATCCATCCTCACGATCACCTTCGTCCCAACTGCGATTTTCGTAAAATCAGTCTCATTAACTATTGTTTTAACCTTCATCCTTTTTATATCTGGGATCCTGGCCATCAGTGCACCCCGATAAACAGCATCTCCTACTTTCAGGTCTTGAGGAGGGTAGTTGAACATGCTTTTGGCTACCTGAAAAAGTCCTTCCTCGGGACAGGTAACCGCCATCCTGTCAATGGCTGCCTGTGCTCCGTCAAGGTCTGCCTCTTTTTGTAATACCTTGATTTGCTGAATCCTTTTGTCGTAGTTGTTGAGCTTAGGTTTCATCTCCAATTGCCTTTTTACCCGGTCGAGCTTTATATTTGCCTGCTGAAATTGCAGGTCCTTGATTCTTTTTTTATTGTCAGATTCAAACTGTCCCTTCTCCAATTCGAGTTTTTTCATATTGTATGAGGCCAGTTCAGTTTTTAACTTGGCTTCCAGTTCCTGCATGCCATTTCGTATCTCCACCTCTTGCTTCTTGGCGGCTGCTTGTTCATTCTCCAAGGACTCCTGCTGTGAGATTATAAACTTTTCAATAGTGGATGGATCAAGCTTTATAATAGTATCTCCCTTATTAACCATGGATCCATTTTCCACCATTTCCACAATTTTAAATTCATAGCCATATCGATAGCTTACCGGAGGCATAGGAATAGCTACTGCTTTGATCGCAACCAATTCTCCTGTCTCGGTAAAATACTGCTTGAAATAGCCTTCCATAATTGTTAGCTCCTCGTTCATCGTCTTTCCACAGGACAGTTGAGATAAGATCAGGACGCAGAGTACAGCTATGGTGACTAATGGCTTACTTAAGAAATTTGCTTTCATGGTTTTGATCTAATTGTTATTCACAGCATTATCCACACCCGATTTCTCCTCCTTATTCAGGAAAGGATCAACCAGCGCAATCTCGTCGCCTTCTTCGAGGCCTTCAATAATTACTGCAAAATCAGTATTGGAGTCTCCTATTTTAACCTCTTTCCTTTCAAATCCTGAATTGGTTTTAACATACACATAGGTATTAGCAAAATCTTTAAAGATCGATTCAACAGGACAGTATAAGACATCCTCTATTTCATTTATTAATATCTTGCAACTAACTGTTAATCCGGGTAATAACTTTGAATTTTTACCTTCAATCATAATCTGTACAGGGAAGACCTTAACCTTTGATTCTCTGTCTTTTGCCTGGGCCAGATTTGCTACTCTGATGATCTCTCCATTATAGGTTGTATCTGAATAAGCATCCGGTGTAATCACTACCTTAAGGCCGGTTTTGATTTTTGATACATCCACCTCATTAATTTTGACCTCGGTTTTCATTTGATCAAAATCTGGTAGATCGATAATTGAGAATCCCGAGTAGGGTTGTTCTCCAACCTGCCATTTCAGACCGGTCATGAAATTATCTTTAACAATGGCAATCCCATTCGAAGGGGTTAGGACGAACATCATGTCGAGTGAGCCCTCTGCCTCATTCAGAGTTTTAATCAATTGATTCATACTCAGCTTTTTCTGAAATAATTCTTCCTGATGGATCTTTTTTTTGTTTTCTATCTGCTCCTTGGCCCGTTCAAGAGTAATGTTTGCCGTTTCCAACTGTAATTTGATTTCCCTTTTTGTAATCTCAGATTCAAAAACAGCATTCTCGTAGTTTATTTCTGATATTTCCCTGGAGATACTGGTGATTTCCAGATCTGCCTTAAGATCTTCAATTTCAGACTCCTGTGTGGCTTTCATTTTTTCGTACTCGGCTTTGGCAATCTCCAGCTGCTGTTCAGCTGTTATGATGGCTTTCTTAATTTCAGAGGGATCAAACACCAGAACTGTATCACCTTTTTCAACCTGGGCTCCATCCTCGACTATTGATGCAATTTTTAAACTTCCGTATCGATAGGAGATTCTCGGAGTTGTAATAGATGTTGAA
>CAYXQX010000507.1:0-3507 GCA_964467485.1 uncultured Porphyromonadaceae bacterium
TGCGGACTTTTTACCTTAGTTTTACGTCTCCATTAAGCGGTGTTGATCCCAACAGCACTGATGAGGCACCTTTAATAATCTCCACTTGAGCCAGATTCTCCAGTGGCAGGAAGCTCCAGTGAATATGACCTGCATCAGCCGATATCATTGGGAGGTCATCAACCACAACCAAAACCCTGCTACCGGCTCCATAGCTAAACCCACTGCCACCCCGGATGCTTGGCTGGCCATCCAGAATTTCAAAGCCAGGTATCTTGACTAGCGCCATATCAAGGGATGAAGAGCCGATCTTTTCTATTTGCTCCGGTTTGAGAATTGCCATTGAAACATTCACATCCGTGACTTTTTGTTCTATTTTTTCAGCACTAACAACCACTTCATCAAGGATTTCAAAAGCTTCCATCATGTCGATGTTTAATATGCTTTTTTCATTTTTCCTGATGTTGATTCTGTGGGAATATTTCACATAGCCTATAAATTGAGCATTGATAGAGTATGTGCCTTCTGTCAATATTAAGCTGTAATTACCATCTGCATCAGTCAAGGTACCTTTCCCATTCTTTAAGAAAATATGAGCACCTGGTAAGGGGGTTCCTGTTTTAGAGTCTCTTACACTTCCTTCAATTACTCCGGTATTCTGTGGAAAGGCCAGGTAAATAGTGAGCGAAAGGAGAAAAAATATGGATAATAGTTTCTTCATTATTGAAATAATGGTTTATATCCCGCGTTAAAATATTGAATATACGGGAATTTCAAGCTTTGACAACTTTCAGTTGATTAAAATGTTTAACGTTAGATACTAAGATTTGTTCACAAATAACGACTTTTCAGTTGGGTTTAAAACTCATCAGGATCAGATTATTAACTTTTGGCAAACTATTTGTAAATTCGAAATATGAAATACACGCAACTTAGAAGGTTTTTTATTTTAATGCTTGTTAACGGGATAGTTTTAACAGGATTATCGCAAAAGGGTTTTTCTCAATGTGAGCCGGATCTCGTTAATTGCGTGGATGTGGATGAACCGGGTCAGATGTGCCCATCTGTACTTACGGATGGTTTTGTTGATGAGTATTATGAGCAAATTATTACTGTTCTTACTCCAGAATCGGGAAATGTTGGGGGATTGAACATTAATGTGTATAAATTAAAGTTAGAGAGTGTTGAGAATCTTCCTGAAGGTATAGAATATCAAACTACTACGGATGAGTTTTTTGCCAACGAAGCCTATTGTATTTCATTAACAGGTACCCCTCTTGCAATTGGAACATATAATCTAAAAATTACTGTAATTCCTTACATACTGTTTCTTGGGATCCCTGTTAAATGGGGTGTCCATGTCGACAGCACCACTATTGTTATGCATATTGGGAATTCAACATTCACTGATCCGTTGAGAAATCAGGATTTTTCACTTATTAATGCCTATCCCAATCCTTTTTCATCAGGAACGCGGATTGGCTTTACAGGAAAAGATAGTAAGGATGTAGAATTGCGAGTCTTCAATATGTTAGGCAGGGAGATGTATTATGAAAAAGTGGAGAGCACCATCGGTGATAACTACTTTGACTTTGCAGGTTATGAACTTGAACCCGGTTATTATCTATATGCAATAATCAGGGAAGAAAAGGTATTAAATGGCAGATTGATAAAGAATTAGATGATGTTTCAGTGAAAAATTTGATTATCCCAAAACTCTTACTGCTGTTATTGTTAACAGTGATCCTTCCATTAAAAGGTGTTTCACAAAGCAATTTTGATCCTCAGCAGTATATTCAATTTTTAATTGATAATAAGGATCTTGACAGCAAGGACTTCCTGGCCAGGTTTACCCCGGAGAATGCTTATTACTCGGGGATACAGGATGTTTACAAAGCCTCAGATGTTTCCTATCTGGATTCGATCAGGATAAAATATGAATTGACAGAGGCTGAGTTGGGCTTGTTGGTGAAAAATCATTTTGTTGTATCTGAAAGGCTCAGTTTTGATAAGATGACACCGGCACTAGATGATATTTTCAGTAAAGACCTGCCTGTTTTTGTATCGACAGATGCCATACTCCATGCACTGCATATCTCATATGGCAATCTATTGAGAGATATAGAGATACAAGTTCTAGAGCCTGAGCTAAGACAAAATGTGGATAAACTTTTTCATGGCTTTTCTACTCTTGTAGAGAGATATGGAGATGATCCTCGCTTTGCGGCCTCTCTGGCGGATGCAGATCTATATGTCACTATTGCTAAGTCGCTTATGAATGAAGGTATTGTAGAAGCCCAGTATACCGACCAGCAAAAGGTTCGTGATGTATGGGATGCAATACAGTCGGAAGCATTCGTTTCCATGCCTTTGTTCACAGATATACACAGGTTACTTGATTTCAGCCAGTTCACTATTCGCGGCCATTATGCCAGATACGAAGAGCTGCACCCGTATTTTAAGTGTATGATATGGATGGGAAGAATAGAATTTGTTCTTGCCGAAGCTCCGAAAGAATGGTATGAGGCAGGATTTGACAAGGAAGGCCTCAGGCGTATGAACATTACAGCCCTAATGTTAAATGAACTTCTTCAGGGTGATGAAATACTGGAGTCTTTAAGTGAGATTGACAGGATAATCGCATTCATGGTTGGGGAGAGTGATAATTTGCGTCCAAATGATTTTTCACAATTGGTGAAGGATTTCAATATTGAAGGGCCTGAATATATGATGGATGATACTAATTTTGATTCTTTCGTTGAAGCAATGCTCCAATTTCCGGATTATCAGCAGAAAATTTTATCAGGATATATGAAAGGAAATCCTGAAACTATGGAGCCTACGCCATTGCCGGTATCTTATCGACTCATGGGACAGAGATTTATTATTGACTCATATATTTTCTATAAGCTGGTGTATGATAATGTCGTTTATCAGGATCAAAAGATATGCAGGATGATGCCTGATCCGCTCGATGCTATGTTTGCCCTCGGAAACGACAATGCCCTTCCATTATTGTCGGATGAGCTTGAATCCTGGAATTATTCATCCCAATTAGCTGGTCTGCGTTATCTGGTAGATTCCTATGATGATGAATTCTGGGGCGAATCACTGTATAACAGCTGGCTTCAGGCCATCAGGTTGCTAAGTCCAAAGTCTGAGAAAGATGATCTCCCTTTGTTTATGAGTACTGTCGCCTGGCAGCAGCAAAAGTTAAACACCCAGTTGGCATCATGGACCCAGCTGAGGCACGATAATCTTTTGTATGCCAAGCAATCATACACACATGGTGGAGAATGTGAGTTTCCACATTCATATGTGGAGCCTTATCCTGATTTTTACAGGCAGATAGCATTGTTTGCAAAAAAGGCCGGGTCTTTTGATGCTTTTAGATTGATTAGAGGATATGCAACATATCAGAGTGTGACCGAGTATTTTGATGGCTTGGAATCCAGCATGATCATATTAGAAGAGATTGCCAGAAAAGAGCTTGAAGGGAGTTCTTTGAGTGGCTCTGAACTTGAGTTT
>CAYXQX010000508.1:0-347 GCA_964467485.1 uncultured Porphyromonadaceae bacterium
TGATGAATTTAAAGAATTATTTAATTAATGAGTTTTATCTTCTGAAATTATGAATACAAAAGACGAATTTAAAAAATATGCAACAGGTCACTTGGGAATCAGTAGCCTGAATATCGAAAGATATCAAAGTGTATATAATAGCTATATATCACCTACCATTATCGAAGAACGTCAATTAAATGTTGCCAGTATGGACGTTTTTTCAAGATTGATGATGGATAGGATAATCTTCCTGGGTGCACCAATTGACGATTATGTTGCCAATATAATCCAGGGTCAGCTGCTTTTCCTCGAATCCTCAGACCCAAATAAAGACATTATTCTTTATTTCAATACTCCGGGCGGTT
>CAYXQX010000508.1:357-3499 GCA_964467485.1 uncultured Porphyromonadaceae bacterium
AGGCATTTACGATACTATGCAGTATATCAATCCTGATATTGCCACTATTTGTACAGGCATGGCAGCATCAATGGGAGCTGTTCTGCTGGCCGGCGGAACAAAAGGGAAGCGCATGGCATTAAAACACTCAAGAATAATGATTCACCAGCCAATGGGCGGTGCTCAAGGACAGGCTGTTGATATGGAAATCCAGGTTAAGGAAATCCAAAAATTGAAAAGCGAATTATATCAAATACTTGCTTCCCACACAGGAAATACCTTCAAAAAGATTGAGAAAGATTCCGACCGTAATTATTGGATGACCTCAATAGAAGCTAAGTCTTATGGTATGATTGATGAAATACTGGTTAGGGATAATAACAAGGCAACAAAAAAATAAACATTATGGCAACAATGGATAAATGCTCATTTTGTGGACGTCCGAAGGATGAAGTTAGTCTTCTGATAGCAGGGATTTCTGGACACATTTGCGATTTATGCATCGAACAGGCCCATAATATTGTTCTTGAAGAGCTAAAAACAAATGAAGATTTTGATCTGAATGAGCTCAATATTAAGAAACCAATTGAAATAAAGGAGTTTCTCGACCAATATGTTATTGGTCAGGAAGTTGCCAAAAAGGTTCTGTCCGTTGCAGTATATAATCACTACAAAAGGCTGGGGCAAGACGATTCCAAGGATGAGGTTGAGATTGAGAAATCTAACATTATTCTGGTTGGGGAAACAGGAACAGGAAAAACCCTTCTGGCTAAAACAATTGCCAAAATGCTTCATGTACCATTTACAATTGTTGACGCAACTGTATTAACTGAAGCCGGCTACGTTGGTGAGGACATTGAGAGCTTGTTGACAAGACTTCTGCAAGCAGCCGATTATGATGTCACAGCAGCAGAACGCGGAATTGTTTTTATCGACGAAATAGATAAAATTGCTCGTAAAGGTGACAACCCTTCAATCACCAGAGATGTTTCCGGTGAAGGAGTCCAACAAGGAATGCTTAAATTATTGGAAGGATCTATTGTGAATGTTCCTCCTCAAGGAGGCCGTAAGCATCCCGAACAGAAAATGATTCCTGTAAACACAAAAAATATTCTATTTATGTGTGGGGGGGCCTTTGACGGTATAGACAAAAAAATTGCCCAAAGACTAAATACCTCTGTTATTGGTTATGGAGCCCAGAAAGCAGTTGAAAATATCGACAGGGAAAATATCCTTCAATATATTGCCCCACAAGACCTAAAATCTTTCGGCCTGATCCCGGAAATAATTGGGCGACTTCCAATTCTAACACACCTCGACCCCTTGGACAGAGATGCGCTCAGACAAATTCTTACGGAACCAAAAAATTCTATTATCAAACAGTACATGAAGCTGTTCGAGATTGATGGAATAGAATTAAGTTTCGACCTTGAAGTTTATGAGTTCATTGTTGACAAGGCCATAGAATTCAAGCTCGGAGCCAGGGGTTTAAGATCTATATGTGAGGCGATTATGATTGATGTAATGTTTGAGATGCCATCACAGAACAAAACAAGCGTTGAGATAACAAAGAAATTTGCCGAAGAGCAATTGGAAAAAATATCTGGCAGAAGACTGAAAGTCAGCTAGATCTCAGAACCCTCAAACTTATCTAAGGTCTTTCATATATCAGGAAAGTGAAACCAAGATTATTCGGTTCTTTTTCTGGATGCTCCTCATGATAAACTTCTTTCCAGTCTTCAATATCAAAATCAGGAAAAAATATATCAGCATCAAAATCACAATGAACCCTGGTTAAATAGAATTTATCTGCCAGTGGTAAGAACTGACCGTATATTGAACCTCCCCCAATTATGAAATTCTCCTTGTCCTCACTCATCTTATCAATAGCTTCCTGAATAGACCCTGCCATTTCAGCACCTTCAAAATAATCACTTGGATCATCACTTATAACAATATTGATTCGCCCTGGTAAAGGCCTGGCAGGCAAAGACTCCCAGGTCTTTTTTCCCATAACAACAGTATTTCCCTTGGTATGTTTTTTAAACCATTTAAAATCCTCTGGAATATGCCACAGCAGATCATTATCCTTCCCGATCGCACCATTACTGGCAACAGCAACTATAATAGAAATAATCTTCATGGGATCAATTATTATTAAACAGAAATATTGCCTTTTATATGAGAATGAGATTCATATCCTACCAACTCAAAATCTTCATATTCGAAATCTAATACTGCCTTTTTATCAGGATTCAAAATTATTGTGGGAAGAGCCATAGGTTCACGGCTGACCTGCAATTCTGTCTGCTCAATATGATTTAAATATATATGTGCATCTCCAATAGTGTGAACAAACTCATGAGCTATCAACCCGGTTTCCCTGGCTACCATCATCAACAGCAAACTATAACTGGCAATATTAAATGGCACTCCCAGAAAGGCATCAGCACTTCTCTGATATAATTGACACGACAAGCGGTTTCCATCAACATAAAATTGGAAGAGGATATGACAGGGCGGAAGATTCATATTTGGCAAATCTGCTACATTCCATGCACTTACAACATGCCTTCTGGAGTTGGGGTTTTCCTGTATCCCACGTATGACTGCCTTGACCTGATCAATTGTTTCTCCATCAGGGCCAGGCCAGGACCTCCATTGATATCCGTAAATATGGCCAAGATCGCCCTTATTGTCAGCCCACTCATCCCATATCCTCACTTTATTATCATGAAGATATTTCACATTAGTATCACCCTTGAGGAACCATAGTAGTTCAATTGCAATGGATTTAAAATGAAGCTTCTTTGTAGTCACAATGGGAAATCCATCATCCAGATTAAATCTCATCTGATGACCAAAAATGCTGAGCGTTCCCGTGCCGGTCCTGTCTTCCTTCCGGTTCCCCTCTTTCAGAATTTTTTTAAGTAGATCCTGATACTGTTTCATTCAACCTTCTTTCTATCCTAATATCATTCCAACAATAGTAGCAGAAAACATCGATGCCAAAGTTCCGCCTAACAATGCCCTCATACCAAATTCCGACAACCATTTTCTCTTGCCCGGGGCCAGTCCACCAATTCCATGAACCTGTATTCCTACTGACGCAAAATTGGCAAAGCCACACAACATATAGGTTGCCATGATTATTGATTTATCC
>CAYXQX010000509.1:0-3494 GCA_964467485.1 uncultured Porphyromonadaceae bacterium
GATTCTCAACAATAATATCCATTTTGAATAATTTATTTGGTTGATTTTATAGGAGTACAAAAGAAACAAACTATATAATAATATAAAAGAGAGGCGTGAGCTTCTTAACGTCTAATAACAAAAATTAACACTAATAGGGGATTACTTACTTCATAACTTGTCCCTATCTATCAATTGCAATACACAGAATTTGTTTTGTTTCCGGATGAACTCTAAACAGATTGTCAATGCGATGTCCAATCACCCAAACAATTTCATTGCCGGATAGTAATAACCATACATTTTCTTTGTCAAGAACAGAAAGCTTTTGGTCTATAAAAAAATCACTAAGCTTTTTAACTCCTTGCATCCCGAAAGGATGAAAGCTGTCGCCATCTTTCCACTTCCTTATTGTCAATGGGAAGGTGATTTTTGATGCATCGAGGTTAGCAATAAGTGGATTTTTTTTAATATGATAGTTTTCAAAACTAATGGTATCCCACTTTAGTTTTAAAGGGCTCTCCATTGTCCCTGAAGAATTTTCTAAAAAGTATTCAGTCTTATCAACTGTTCTTGAGGCTGATAAAACCAAATAATCCCTATCCTTGATGAGTATATTATTGAGATTGTGAAATCTTTTTCCTGATTCTGATTCCAAAGAAAGAGAAATGTCATTTATCTGTCTGGAATTGAATCCATAGGGAGATAGAACTCTGAATAAAAACCATGCAGGCTCGGCTAGTGCTCTAAGCTTCTTAATACTAATTTTGAAATCATCTCCTGATTTTACTACAAGATCCTTTGACAACAATTCAAAATAATCATCAAGCATAACAGAGGACTGTTTGAAGAACTCCATGTTTTGCAAAATAGTTTCCGAATAGGAAGGATTAATCGTATTAAATTTTGGAATTATCTCATGACGGAGAAAATTTCTTTTGTAATTAGTTTTAATATTACTGGAATCCTCCCTGAAATTCAGCTTATTAGTATTGCAGTACTCAACAATTTTTTTTCGGGAAGCCCATAAAATGGGTCTGACTATTTTTCCTGATTTTGAATCCATACCGGTAATACCGGATATTCCGGTTCCACGGGAGAGGTTCAAGTGAAAGGTTTCAATATTGTCATCAGAATTATGGGCAATGGCAATACATGAATAAGCAAATTCATCAGCAATATTTGAAAACCAATTGTATCTTAGGTCACGAGCTGCCATCTGAGTTGATATCCTCTCATTCATTGCATACTCACTGGTATTAAATCGGATGTTATGAGTTTTTAAACCATATTTCTTTCCCAGGGACAGGACAAATTCTTCATCCTGATCTGACTCTTTCCCTCTTAATTGAAAATTACAGTGAGCAATTGCACAGGAATATGACGATTTAACGAGCAGGTGGAGTAATACAACAGAATCAATTCCACCGCTTACAGCCACCAGAAGTTTGTCCCCGGGCTTCCAAAGTCCTTTTGATTCAATGTATTTACTGACTTTTTCGAGCATACTGAATATTTATAATCAAATTTATTACTAAACTATTGATTAGATATTATTTCCAAAGATTGAGAATTATTTTTCCCCGACTTTTCTTATTAATCATTTTGGCCAAACTATGATCTAGTTCTTTCAAACCAATTTCTTTAACGAAGCGCTCATTGTGAGGGAGTTTCCATTTGTCTGACAGAAGATCCCATAGTTTTTTTCTTAGATCCATGGAAGTGTCCTGAGTGGCTACACCTATTAGTTTTACACCCCTGATGATAAATGGATATACGGTGGTTGACAGATTACCAGATTCTATATTTCCTACACAAACAATATTACCTCCATACATTGTTGATTTTAGTATAGTAGCTAAAGTATTACCTCCAATCGCGTCAAATCCTCCCGCCCACCGTGGTTTGAGTAAGGCTCTGCCTGATTTATCATCTGTGGTACTACTGTCTATCACTTGTGAGGCGCCAAGTTCTATTAGATTATCTGTATCATCCCCATGTTTAGATACAGCAGCATGCACTTCAAAACCAATATGCGACAACAATCCAACAGCATAGCTACCAACGGCACCCCTGGCTCCAGTAACGACAATGGGTCCATTCTCGGGCTTTTGACCCGCCTCCAGTAAATTGTATATGCCCTGGGCTGCTGTTAGTCCTGAAGTACCGGAAACCATGCTTTCACGCAATGTCATTTTGGAAGGTAAGGGAATAACCCAGGCGGCCGGAACGCAAATGAATTGGCCAAAACCACCATCAGTATCCATGCCCAGATCGTAGGAAGTAACCAATACTTTATCTCCTGATGAAAAATCAGGAGAATCGCTATTTTCTACTATCCCGGCTGCATCAATCCCGGGGGTATGAGGATAATTCCTGGTAACCCCGGGCCTACCGTAAGCAGATAAGGCATCTTTATAATTAAGCCCTGAGAATAGCACTCTGATAGTTACTTCTCCCTCTGGAAGACAGCTTGATTCAAGTTGTTGAACAGACCTGCTGAAGGTGCCGGATTCTTCCTTATGAATTCTGAATCCCTGATAATTGAAGATAGGTTTAGCATCCATTACAAGCCGAGGGCATCAATACCCTGGATAAAAACAATATCCTTTGGAATACCTTTTGCCTTTAACCTGTCAAGGTCTTTTTGTAAACTCTCTCTAATATATCCTTTTTCGGAAAGGATTTTCTTGGCTGTTTCATAATCACCATTCCCCTGAATGATCAGAATCTCTTTAGTGAGGTCTATCATAGCTTGTGTCATTTCATCGAAATTGACTCTATAAGTACCTGTAGCATCATCCCTGGTAAATGCCCCTTTCTCCTGGAAATAGTTAAATCTAACCATATTAGCTTTGCCATGTGAACTTGTTGCGCCAAATCTGACAGACCTAAATATACCTGCCATAAAAGTTACATAGTTGTCCATCAGGTCTTTATCTCCAAACTCACCCATCTCGGTAAGTTTAGTGACCAAAAATAATCCGGCAATATCAGCTTTACCTTCCTCAAAGGCACTATACTGATCACTGAGGACTTTTCTTACCGGTCCTAAGCCATTTATTGTGTTTTTTATTCCAAGACCATGGCTAACCTCATGAAACATAGTGTTTTCGAAAAATGCGTCGAAGGTTATGTGTTTTCGCTGATCTTCAGCCATTAATTCGTTCGCAATCGGGACCAGAATTTTTTCAAATTTAGCTTTCATTGAATTCTTCAATTGCAATTTACGGCTTCCCTTTTCTAAATGAACTCTTTCATCATTTGGAAGGTTGATTGCAATGGTTTTACTACCGGCATTACAGTCTCCTGCATAATAGATAGCATCATACACTCCAAGGTCAGAGTCACTTCCTGGAACCTCACTCTTATACTCATCAGGTACAGGTAAGGATTTCTGAAGTTCGGGCAGCAAGGCAGCGAACTTAGCAAGTTTATTGCTCCATTCTTTATCCTTAATCAATACATAAGATTCATATGCTGCTTTGTAACCGAAAAGTGCATCTTCATAATTT
>CAYXQX010000510.1:0-3490 GCA_964467485.1 uncultured Porphyromonadaceae bacterium
ATTGCTGATTCATAATTGCCTCGACAGAGGGTGAGGTTCTCATAGTGATACCCAATTTCATGCCCCATTTCCGCAATCTGTTTGATGATATCCTCATCATAACTTTCTTTCACGACACGGAAATAATAACTGGATTTCATACCAGCTTCTTTCTCAAGTTTTGCAATTACAAGGGCATTCTCCGGTTTTCTATCTACATCATGCTTGAGCATTACAGCCTTATCTTTTGGGTTTTGGATGTATTCTTCGAAAGATTGGAAAGAATAACCTTGATGTTTAAAGGTATTAAACATTTGCTTGTATTTTTTTATAGTAAAGTCTTTCATTTCAATCTAAACGATTGCACCTGATTCCATATCTAGACATAAATCTATAAAACTCTTCACCTATATGCGATTTCCCAATTCTTTCTTTTCTTGGAATTGAGATTATCATATTTATACCTTTATTTTTGTAAATGTCCTCTATTTTCGTATCATCATTTAATATTAGGACATAATCATTATCTGATTCTTGAATGGCTGAATAATTATCCAAGAAAATCAATTGATGATTTTTTCGTTTTTTACAAATAATTGAAAACCCATTCTCCAATTCATTAGTACTCACAGTAAAATTATTATGTTCAATATGGTTCTTAAATTCTGAAAAGATTTCTTTTAAAATACTATCTTTCTCCTGTTTTGAAACAGGTAAGGGGAATTTATCAACAACAACCTTTGCGGGATTGCCTGCAGCAATACAATTTGATGGAATGTTTCTATTTATTATCGATCCAGCTCCAACAACCACATCATTGCCTATAGTTACACCGGGCAGTATAAAAACATCCCACGGTATCCAAACGTTATCTCCAAGCGTAATAGGCGCAAAGGCTACTGGATACCCCTCGAGTTTAGACAGATATGACCCGTGAGTAAAGAGCTTGCAGCAGCCGCCAATGCCACAATCATTTCCTAAAATAATTGGTTTTGTCGGATTTAAAAACGAGTATTGAAAAATTCCACATCTCTTTCCAAGTTTCAGTTTGGATTCAGGTGTTTTTAAACCAGCCACATAAACATATTCACGAATTTCCGAATCCTCTCCTATTTCTAAATCTTCGGTGTCAATATATACAAAAGAACCAATTGTAACGTACCTGCCTATTTTGATTCTTTTACATTTTACCAAAGTCAGAAATCCGATTTTTACATTATCGTTGATTTCCACATCTTTTCCTATTATTACGCTACCGAGTCCAATTGAAACATTTTTTCCTATTCGATAACCCATTAATCTATAGATAACTTTTTTTATAAAAGAAGGAAATAAACCTAAAAAGACAATTTCTTTTATCGGCAATTTATTTTTATTAATTAACATCACTTAAACCTATTTTGGTATTCAGGATTAGTTTTCATTACTCTTACGCTTTCAGGATATGTTTCAATAAACCATACCATAAAAGCAGTTACATCAATCTTTTCCGATAGCATTTTTTCTCTTTTTTTCTGCCATACTTCCTTAACATCTGGAATTTTTAACAATTCAACGGCTTTTCTAATAGACAACTCCTGATCTTCCATAGATTCAGTAAAATTAAATACCAACCCATATCTTTTTTCCTGCTCATCAGTATATCCACGGCCTTCATTGTCAATATAAATAGCAGGAGTACCCAAAACGGCGCATTCCGATGCCATAGTTGCACTTTCGCCGTATAATAATGTTGCATATGCTAAGGCGTCATGCATTTTTTCAGGTGGAATAGTAATTCTGTATGGTTTTAGTTCCTCGGGCAATTCGCTTTCAGATGAAATAAATACTTTTGCGTATTTTGAAAATTCACTAACTGCCTTTCGTTTGACTTCTAATGACAGTCCTTTATGTCCAATGTCATGAGTTGCATTCCAAGAAACAAATCGCAAGAGCACATATTTTTCCCTTGATTCTAAACCCAGCAAGCCCTTGACGGCAGCGTCAGGAACAAATTGATTCGGGTGAAGATAGCAAAGCTCCATATAACCGTTAAATGGTATTCTCTTTTCTTGCAAAAATTTATCTTTATAACAGTCAGGCACAGCAATAGTGTCCGTAAATGGTTTAGTTATCATGATATTCAAATTGGCATTCTCTGTATCAGTAAACCCTATTGTTGGTCTACAAAGCAACCTTCCAACATGAGCAGGGAAAGGCAAAAAAAAGCTAACAAAAACATCGGGCCTAAATTTCTTTGCAACTTTATAAATTATCCAGTCATTTCGTAGTATTGAATACAATTTACCAAATTTAGATGAAAGGTTCTTTCCTGTGCATGTATATTCAAACCCATATTTCTCTAAAAGAAATAGTGACATTTCTTTATCTCTTGCAGTGATAGCAATTTGATGCCCGTGATTCTCAAGGATACGAATACAATTCTTAAAATAGTGCACATGCGCAGGATGGCCAATATCAAACAAGTATCTCACTTAAATTTTACCTTTTATTATTCCTTAGATCCGCTTTTGATTGAAATATTCAATCCACAAATTGCTGAAACCATAGCTCCAAATTCACCCATTTCCAAATTTCTTTGGCTATATCAGTCTTACCTGCAAGATGCATTTTAAACGCCTTATTACATCTCTGGGGATCTAAGTAGCCACGATCTCTAAAACTCTTCGAATTGATCAGATCATAGATAAACGTCTTGAACTTATTTGTTCTGAACCATGTTTCCCAAGGAGTTGCAAAACCAAGTTTATCTTGCCTGTCCACTATTTTCCCCGGCAAAACCCCTTTCATCGCCTCGCGTAAAATAACCTTGGTAGTCGCTTCATTGATTATCCGATCTGGAGGCAAACTGATTGTTCTTTCAACGATGTTGTGATCAAGAAAGGGCACTCTCGATTCAATGGAAAACCACATGCTGTTATGATCCTCCCATTTCAGAAGATGCTCCAATTTATAATGAAAATGCTGGAGGAGTGATTCATTCAGGGTCTTAGGGTTATAAAGGTTGTGTTTAATATCGGATTTTTCTTTACATGACTGATAAAAACTATCCGAGGTAAAGTTGTGAGACTGCTTTGCGAAAAAATCTTTCAATAACGCAGGGGCCATGTATAACCCCATATATTTGAATGCGATCAGCGAATGATACTTTTGCAAATATAATACAACCTCTTGCAATGTTTTACTGAGTTTTCCAGCCAACAATAACTCCTTAAAATATGCCCCGAAGAAATAATGGTAACCTGCAAGTTCCTCGTCTGCACCCTGGCCATCCAGCGTCACCTTGACGTGATCGCGCGCAAGTTGCATTACCTTAAATTGGGCATACGGCCCCAGAGTCGCTACCGGTTCACAGTGGCATTGGACAAAATCGTTGAGATCCTGCATTAATGAATCGGCAGTCGGATAAATATAGTGCATATTCCTGAGATCGGAACTATATTCATTGATAAAATCACTTTCGTCTGCCTTCATGCCTTTCCCATATACAGCAGAAAAGGTATTCAAATCA
>CAYXQX010000511.1:0-3490 GCA_964467485.1 uncultured Porphyromonadaceae bacterium
AGATGAAGTTTTGGTGCCACCATTAACGTTTGTGGCTACTGCCAATGCAGTCCGCTATGTTGGCGCAACTCCGGTTTTTGTGGATGTAGATCCTATCACTTGGACCATCAGTCCGAAAGAGATAGAAAAAGCCATCACTTCGAATACGAAAGCTATGATTCCAGTTCACCTTTATGGGCATCCTGCAGATATGGATGAAATCCGCAAAATTGCGGATAAAAATGACATTGTCATTATTGAAGATGCTGCAGAAGCACACGGTGCCAAAGTCAGAGATAGGATTGTTGGTGGTTTAGGGGATGTGGGTTGTTTTAGTTTTTATGGGAATAAGGCAATTACTACTGGAGAAGGGGGCATGCTAACAACAAATAACTCCCAGCTTGCGGAACGAGCCCATTTCTTAAAAGATCATGCAATGGATAAGGATAAATACTACTGGCATACAGAGGTTGGCTATAACTACAGAATGACCAATCTGCAAGCCGCTGTCGGAGTCGCGCAGATAGAAAGATTTACCGATATCTACTCCAGAAAAAGGTATATCGGGAAATTGGTCAAGGATAAACTAGCAGACACACCAGGTGTTGTTGTTCAGCCAGAAGCTATTTGGGCGGAAAGTAGTTATTGGATGATCTCAATAATAGTGAATGATGAATTTCCTGTAAATCGAGATGAATTGCGCAAGATACTCTATGAAAAAGGAATTGATACAAGACCATTCTTCTTTCCAATGCATTATTTGCCTCCTTATCTCGAAGATAAAGGGTCTTATCCTATCTCAGAGAACCTAGCTGAAAATGGATTAAACTTGCCATCCTACCCTGGATTGACTGACGAAGATATCTCGAGAATATGCAACGAGATCCGTTTGATCACAGACTGAGTTATGTTCAATAAACCCCCGATATTTATATTTGGTAATCGGCGATCTGGTACAACTTTATTAAGATTAATGCTGACCAGCCACCAAAATATTGCCATTCCACCGGAGGGAGATTTCTTGATTCAACTTGGTTGGAAATATGATTCCAGAAGGTTGAACCGAGATGTAATTGAGAATTTTATTGAAGACTTGTATGAGATGCAAAATATCCAGGATTGGGAGATCGATCGGGACTCGCTTAGAGAACGATTATTAGATTCGCTCCCAAATTCCTTCCCTATGCTTGTGAATGAGATCTATCAAGAGTATAACCGGATAAAATTTACCGGGTCAAAAAAACGCTGGGGGGATAAAACAACCTGGTATAGTAATTATATTCCTCAGATCCGGAAATACTATCCAGACATGAAGGTAATCCACATAGTCAGAGATGTCCGGGCAGTTGTTGCATCATATCAGAACGTTCCTCATCTCCCTAACGATGTTAGAGAATCTACCATGGATTGGTTATGGACTGCATATATAATTAATAGAGCCCGCCATCTTTTCTCCCCAGGCCAGTGGTTCCAAATTCGTTATGAGGATCTTGTTGAGGATCCAATGAACGAACTCAAAAAGATATGTGCCTTTTTAGACGAACCTTTTCAGGAAGGGATGCTAAATTATTGGAAACAGAATAGGGAGAATAACCTTGAACCCTCGAGACATTTGGACTGGAAGATGAAAACTCTTGAAAAGGTGACAACAAATCAAACAGATCAATGGAAAACAACACTCAGCGAGGATGATCAGGTGATGATTGCTCAACATTCCCGGATTGTTATGAGGAAATATGGTTATCCTATCCCTGAAATCCAGGTGTCATTACCCGAAGAATTTTCTTGGACTTTATTTCAAAAGCGATTATTTTTTATCCGTAATATTGTCCGTCTTCTTAAAGAAGCGAAAGCGCGGGTTCAGACTCTGCTCAGGATCAATTAAGCGAGAACCAGCATATGAATCGCTCCCTTAAATCTCTGATTTCCTTAACCAGCCAATCTGTTGTATATGGGATTGGTTTTTTTGGCAGACAGTTAGTTGTTTATTTAACTTTGCCATTAATCACAAACCTGGTGCCCCAAGATGATTTCGGAATCATATCAATAGTTACCTCCTTTTATACAGTTATCAATACATTGACAAATGTCGGACTTCCCTCAGCGACTTTTCGATATTATAACGATGATATTGATGTTGATAAGCGGCGAAAAGTCATCGGTACTTCCCAGGCTTTATTCTTTTTCCTGGCACTGATCTTGGCCCTTTTAATAATTTTCTTCGCGGGAACTACCTCCCAAATGTTATTGGGAGACAGTAAATATTCGCTTGTTATCCAAATTGTTGCCTTGTTATTGGTGATTGAGACGATGAACTATTATGGAACAATCCTGTTAAGGCTCCATAATCGCCCTGGTGCTGTTGGAATTCACAGCGTGGTTTCAGTTATCGGACAGATGGGATTGGCAATTGTTTTCATAAAATTCCTTGACTGGGGTGTGATTGGTTATTGGGCTGGTTTTTTGATTGGTTCAATCATAGGGTTGATATTGATAGTTTGGTTGAATCGAAAATGGATTAGATTTGATTTTTCAAAAACGACTGCTAAAGAGCTGTTAACCTATGGAATTCCATTAATCCCGGCTAATTTCTCGATCGCTTTTCTTCAGTTAACAGACCGCTTTTTCCTACGCACACACCTTGATCTTGATGTTGTAGCTGTTTATGCTATCGGATATAAAGTTGGATCTTTGGTGAACCTCGTTCTTGCTCCATTTAGATACGCCTGGCCAAATTTCGCTTTTTCTTCTGTGACGGATCCAGATGCAAAAAAGATCTATCGGGATGTCATAACCTTCTTGATCTTAGGCAGTCTTTTTGTTTCACTGGGAACGTATACTTTTAGATTTGAGTTAATTAACTTGCTTTCCCCGGAGTCATACCAGGATGCAGCCAGTGTAGTTCCCTGGATATCTGCGGCGATGGTTTTATATGGCCTTTATCCAGTTATGTCCCTTGGACCAAAGATTATGAAGAAGACTGCCCCCCTGGCATGGTTATCACTAATAACAACGGGTGTAAATATCATCTTACTCATTCTTTTAGTGCCAATTTTTGGAATGACAGGTGCAGCTGTATCTGTATTTCTCAGCTATATATTCCTGGTGACAGCTAACTATGTTATTGGCCGCCGTTATTATTATTTTCCTCTGGACTGGAAACCCATTGCTCTAGCACTTGGATTAACTGTAGTTTTAGCCTATTTTGTTGATCAAATCAGACTATTAACGTATAAGAATCTCATACAATTCCTTTGTCAATTATTAATCCTTCTTATCTATCCCGCTTTTCTTATCCTGTTGAAGATTATTCCAGTTAAGGACATAATTAATATCCTCTCTGATCAGTCAGGGGGGAAGTTCATACGAAAGTAACAGAATATCTATGGACCTTGGTTTAATAGAAAGTGGCTTGAAGGTTGTAATTCATCTGGTTATTAATGTTATACTTGAGCAAAAATAATTTGCTCCATGAAGGATTTCTGTGTCAAAGAAAAATTTGATCTACCTT
>CAYXQX010000512.1:0-3480 GCA_964467485.1 uncultured Porphyromonadaceae bacterium
AATTTTAGCTCCTGTAAATCTCCCATATAAACAGGATTTTGAATCAGGCACACAGGGATGGCAAGGGAAATTCTCCCCTGATGGATGGAACTACGGAACCGAAAATGAATTAAATATTACGGGCAACGATGGTTTATTCTTTGGTATAAACTCAGCCTATACAGGAGATGATTTACATGTAATGGATTACTTAATTACTCCTTCAATTGATCTGGCCGAATATGAAGGTCAAATTATCACCCTGAAGTTTATGTATACCATGAGAAGATATATGAAATTCGATCAGCTTCATGTTGTTTACAGACCTGATATTGAATCAGAATGGGTAATACTGGAAGAACTTGAGCCGGGAACAGGCAGTGGCTGGGTGTGGCTGGAAAAAGCCATCGACTTGCCGCAGGAAGCACTGCTTGATGGGATGCAAATAGGTTTTTATTATGATGATTCGAATGAACATGCCTGGGGTGCCGGGATTGATGATATTGAGCTGTCTGTAAATACCACTTCGGTTTCAAACCTGGAGTTAAATAGCAGACTTGATGTTTTCCCCAACCCAAATAATGGCACATTTGATATACAGATAGAACTGGATGAGCTACAGGATGTTAGCTTAACCCTCAGAGACATGCAGGGAAGAAAAATTTGGGGGAATAAGTTTAGACCTGAAGGCCTAAAATGTAATTACAAGGTAAATATGAGAAATGTTGCACCTGGAAATTATCAGCTTTTTATGCAAAGTGGGAAGCTTAAATATAGCCGAAAAATTATTGTCCAATAAAACAACATCGTATGATAAGATTATTCATCGCAGTATTCTTTTCAAGTGCTATGCTTCTTGTATCCTGCCATTCGGAGCATGATTCTGATAGTCAATTATCTGAAGAGGCATCAACAATAAGCCCACAGGAAACAGACAGGTATTGCCTTGCTCTCGACCTAAAACCGGATACTGAATTGATGAAGGAATATCAAGGTCTACATTCCCCCGATGGAATGTGGCCTGAAATCCCCGGAGGTATTCGCAAGTCGGGATGCTTAGATATGGAAATATATATTATCGACAATCATATGTTTATGATAGTCGATATTCCTAAGGGAGCAAACCTGGATGAGGTTTGGGAAAAGATGGGCGGGTATGAACGTCAGGCAGAATGGGGTGAATTTATGCTAAAATTCCAGCAAGCTGTTGAAGGCCATGGAGATGAAGTAAAGTGGGTTCTGATGAAAAAGGTTTGTGATCTTGATGATTACAATTAATCTTTAAGCATACTCCTTACCAGGTCAAGCTCACCGTCGGTCTGCACAGGCTCGAGTTTCAAAACTTCTGCTAATAGAGAATACAGGCAAACATTATCAAAACTGCTATGGGTATACCCTGATTTGAAAGCAGGTCCCATTGCATAGAAGATGGCATGCATATCCTTATTAGCCGGATCATATCCATGAGTTCCAAGGGAATACCCCCTGCTTCTTTCTTTGAGATTTACACCCCAGCCAGCCTCAGCTTCCACAACTAAATCGAAAATTCGATTATTGGTACCATAGTGATAATGTTCAGGAACGTTGTCTTTAGTCCAAACTTTCAGATGAGGTATAGCAGAAAGAGCAGAGTACACTTCATCCATTTTACCCTCCTCCGGCTGCAGTAAATAAGCAGGATTTGATCCTGCATAACCGGCAATATCATCTAAATCGATATACTCGTTGAGGATGATGTTTTGGCTCTCCGGTATGTATCCCATTCCATGATCAGAAGTAACAATGAAATTGATCTCAATATCCAGACTCTCTTCTGCCAGTTTGATCTTATCCATAGTTACACCAATAAGACTGTCTACACGGGCCAAAACTATTTTTGTTTCTTTGGATTCCGGGCCATAACCATGACCCACAGCATCAGGTTCCTCAAAATAAAACAATATAAGATGAGGCCTTGTTTCTTCAGGCATGTATAACCATGAAACTACCGAATCAACTCTTGTGTCAAATGGTATTTCATCATCAAAATATTTCCTGATGGAAGGACGGTGGGATGAGTTAGTTTCAGTTCCCACCCAAAAAAACGAAGCTGTTTTTACACCCTGCTTCTCGGCTGTAGCCCATATTGGTTCACCACCCCAGAATGAAGAATCTCTAACATAATCGCGATTGCCCATGGTAAAAAATCGATCTGTATCAGGATCGTAGAAATTGTTAGATACAATGCCATGATGATCGGGATATAAGCCCGTTGCCAGAGTATAATGGTTGGGGAATGTTTTACTGGGGTAGGAAGGGATTATTGCATCAGCTTTCACTCCTTGATGTCCAATCCTATTCAGGTTTGTCATGTCATGAATATCAGGATAATCCCATCGACAACCATCAATTGACAGAATAACAACATAGGGTTTGTCGGCCTGATTATCAGCTTTATCCCTTGCGCAGGAAAAAAATGACAGGCCCAGTATCAGGATAATTGTGATTACAAAAAAATTATTGCGCCTCAATACACTTATTCTATTTATCATTCTATGTTGTTTTACGAAATACTACCCTGCAAAATTAGCAAACCTTTTTTCAATACTCCCCTGCGTCCCCCCTGAAAGAAAGGGGGCTGACTCTATTGAGACAACCCCCTTCATAATTTTCAGCCAACACACGAAACGTTTACTTCATAAAATCCATCAACTTCCGTATTACTTGACTCTATAATATGTTCTAGTTAAAGATGTATCTAACACCTAACTGTAAGAACCAGGCTTGATTATAATTATAATATGTTGAGTATGTCTCAGTTAAATAATTATCTCCGTCCTTTGCCATTGAGAAACTTGGTACATTGCTTTCGTTCGATCCTTCATAATTTAAAATCTGGCCATAGTTTGCGGAAGACATATTCTTACTAACTCCCCATTCACTATTTAACAAGTTACCAAAATTCAGGAAGTCTACTGTGAATTGTAAGGTATTTGTTGTACCACCTACTTTTACACTGAAATCCTGTGCAAAACGCAAATCAAGTTGATTTACCCATGGTGATCTTGCTGCATATGCTTCAGCATATTCTCCTTTATGCGCTGAAAGATATTCATCCTGCTCCATAAAATTGAAAAATGCATCTTCATCAGCTGAGCTTACAAATTGAATATCACCTCTTTCTTCCGGTATGTAAATCAAGTCAGTAGCATGTCCATCACCATTCATATCATTTTCATAGGTGAAGCTGTAGCGATATAGTGAATATCCAGAGTAAAACAAATTAATTGATGTTGCCATACTATTATTTAGATAAGGAATTCTGTATCCCAAAGAAGCAATTGCTTTGCTTGGTAGAACATATTGCGAACGCATAAGCGATGGCAAATGCGGGCCATTAATTGCAACCAAACCACTGTAGGCAGAATATGCGGCACTACCAGGCATGCCTGAAATTTCTTTTCCTTCGCTGCGAGTATAAGCAGCCATAATATTCAAATTCTCAACTGGCTCTGCAGTAAG
>CAYXQX010000513.1:0-3450 GCA_964467485.1 uncultured Porphyromonadaceae bacterium
TCCACCTTTCTATGGTCTGCACTGAGTCGGATTTTAAATATTCCTTCATAACCGTGACCCATCCAAATAGTATTATCCTTACCAACATGAATAATCCTGCTGGACAAACTTATTCCATCTAACTTATAATCAAACTCAAGCCCATTGATACCTTTTTTATAAAAAACCATTCCATTATATGTACCCTGTAGAATATGCTCTTCATCATAAGGCAAATAATGGAAATTCCACCCTCCTGATTGGTCATAAATTTGTCGTACTCTATCCCCAACAATAGCAAATGTCCCTCGATTATGACCCACAAGCAGTTCATTACCAACAACATCCAAAGCCCAAACCTGTCCTGAACATTCAGGAATACTATGAACCACAGAAATCTGCTTTTGGTATCCTTCATCATAATTATTTGGGATCCAAAAAAGGCCCTGATTTGTTCCCAGATAAATTCTATCTCCAAATACTGTCGCACAATAGCCTGCCCCTATCTCATTATCTGTCCTTAAATAACTAATTGGCGAGTGAATATATACTTGATCTATACCATTGTCCAGCCCCATCCATAAAGCATTCTCTGTGTCGAGGTACAGACTCAAAATTGTATTGTTATTTAAACCGGCCTTCTTATCAAGATGACTTATTATCTCTCCTTTATAGTTTGAAACAACCATTCCACTTTGAATGCTACCCCAGAATAGATTATCCTTAGTCTTCTCAAAGGAGAAAAATCGGTTTTTGAGTAAAAAATCATTCACTTCACTTCTCCAGACTGTCACTTCACCATCATCGAGAATAAATACTCCATTGTTTTGTGTTACAATCAATAACTCACCTCTTACCTCGGTGATCGTCCAAATTTCCCAATCTGCAAAAGCCTCACCCCCCTTAACAATAGATAGATCTTCCCCTATCAACTCCATCAATCCTTTACCCCGGTTGTTAATGTAAAGTCGTTCATCCACTTTGTGAAGGAATCCATATGTTAATTCAGGAGTTTCGACATTCCAGGTCTTAAGTATCTCGTTATAAATGACTAAGGCATCATAGGTTTGAAAATAATAATATTCATCCTGATGATGGATCTTCCAAAATTCGCCAAGCTCAGTTTCTGAAATATTATCTTTTAAAGAAATATAGGCAATCTTACCTATTGAATCAGGAGCCAAATATCCAAACTCATTATAGGCTCCAACATAAATTCGTCCGTCATCATCCTTAAATAAACAGCGGACAATGGAGTGATTAGGCATTGGGATTAGATCCCAAACCAGTCCATCGTACCGTAAAACCCCTTGATTATTTGCTACATACAAAACATTGTTGTTATCCTGAACAAAATCCCAGTTTTGCGCACCTCCACGATAGTCCTTTTTAGAATGATGAGTGATAAAAGGTATTCCCTTGTCTTTAACCTGGGCGGCACAAGGCATAAAACACGAAAGCAGCAAGGCTAAAGCAAGGCCAAAGAGTATTGAAATAGGTGAATCAGCTTTCATCAGACGCTATTTGATTGTAAAAATAGGTAAACTTAATACTCATTTAAAAAACTGGTCAGATTTGTATCTGCATCGAGAGAAAGCTTCTTTCTGAGTCGATACCTGCTAACCTCAACTCCCCTGACAGAAATATTCATCAGGAAGGATATTTCTTTGGATGTCAGACTCATCATAATAAACTGACATAAACGTCCATCCCTTTCTGTTAATTCGGGATACTCAGCCTTAAGTCGTGTAAGAAAATTACCGTAAACTTTTTCAAAATCAGCTTCAAACCAGTTATCCCATGATTTATCACCCGCTAAAAGGTCAATCTGCCCTATGGCACTTTTTATTGGAATTAAACCATCATCCTGATCCCGCCTTTCACCTATCTGGTCAATCTCTTTTTTTATATCCATTAACATCTGACTGGTATTAAGTCGGTCCATTACAAGCTTTCTTAATTCATCCCTTATGTATAACTCTTTCGACTGAAGCTGTTCATCCTTCAGTTTTTTTATTTGCTCATTCGCCAGAGCTAATTCTTTCTTAATTTTATTTATTTTCCTAAACATAGGCTAAGCAACAGGCATTTTTGCCTTGGTGTAAATTTAACATCCTTAAGCAAAGGAAAAAAGAAGATTGACAAGAAATAATTACCGATTAGTAAAAATCCAATATATCCAAAAGACCTATACTACAATATTATTTTTTCTACTTTTATTGGTTCAATAAAGTATGTTTTAATTCTAATAATAGGATAAGATGAAGAAAATAGCCCAATGTCTTTTCATTGTTCTAATTCTGTTTTCCTGTGATAATTTGCAACAAGCAAACAGCATTCTTTTAATGGTTGATGATTTAGGATTTGCTGATATGCAGTATCGCAAAGACCCATATTCAACGCCAAATATTGACCAACTCGCTCATGATGGAGTTACATTTATTAATTCTTATGCAGCATCCCCAACCTGCAGTCCTTGTCGTGCTACTGTTATAACTGGCCAACATGCAGCCCGCCTCCGCTTAGTGCGTCATATCCCAAGAGAGAATCCGGATGGTCGTACTGAAAATGAATTCCATGTACTCGAGGGTGATCCGGCTCAATTTCCATCAAGGAATTGGCTACCACTGGAGGTCACTGGCTATGCAGAAGCACTCAAAGAGGAGGGCTATGTAACTGGCTTCGTAGGCAAATGGCATCTCGGTCATGAGCCTTATCATCCTATTCATCAGGGGTATGATGTGCAATACGGTGTGTCGAACTTTGGGCACCCTCCAAGTTATTATGCTCCTTTTTTTGGCAATAACTCAGAAACCTATAAAGATGTACCTGAAGGAAAATACCTGACGGATCAATTGACTCAAGATGCCCTGCAATTTCTAAAAGAAAACAAGGATAATACTCCTTTCCATCTCACCGTATTTTACTACTCGGCTCACTCACCATTCCAAGGCAGAAAAGATCTTGTGAAAAAGCTCAGTTCGAAAATCACAAAAAAGAATAATCTACACCATGCAGCAATGATGATGGCTGTAGATGAATCTATTGGGAAAATCAGAAATTATTTGAGTGATACTGGATTAGATGAAAATACGGCTATTATTTTCCTTGGAGACCAAGGGAGTCATTTTGATAATTCACCTTTACGAGGAGGGAAGATTGGTGGTACAGCACTTTATGAAGGAGGGGCAAGAATACCTCTTACAATAACCTGGTCGGGAGAAATACCTGAAGGCACTAAAAACCTAACTCCTGTAAGTACAATTGACCTTTTCCCTACCCTCCTTGAAATAGCAGGAGGTAAACCATCAAAACATAATAATCTGGATGGGATGAGCTTATTCAGCTCAGCAGCACATAACCAGCCGATGGATCGGGACGAGGTGTTCCTCTATCGATCATATGAAGACCAATATGCAGCTGTTAGATCAGGAGATTGGAAAATGATTGCGTACCGAAGTGGAAAAGCTG
>CAYXQX010000514.1:0-3448 GCA_964467485.1 uncultured Porphyromonadaceae bacterium
TTTAAAGATATTTGCACCGGATTCATCAATTCCAACCTGGGAGCATACAATTGGTCAAGCTATAAGTGGTTTAAAGTTATCTCCTGATGGAGCATATGTTTATGTGTCTTATTACGATACTTGGGAAAACTTTGGAAGAGTAGAAAAATATGAAATTGGAAATCCAACTTTAATATGGAATTCATACTTTATGGGAGGAGCATCGACTCTTGGGATGAGTGGGGATGGATCGACCTTAATATTTACTCAATATGGTGGTGGTAATAGCAATATGTGGGTGCTGGATTCCTCAGATGGAAGTGTTATTTTTCAAGGACCGGAATATAATCAGAATCCCCCTGCGATTTGTGATGATGCTTCAATAATTGTAAATGGAGATTACTCTGGCTATGTTCATGTTTATGAATATAATGATGTTTTGGAAACTTATGAAGATAAGTGGAATTTCCATGTAGGTGGAGGCGGTTCTTCCGCTTGGATCGGAGGAATGAGCATTTCTGGTGACGGCAGCACAATTGCTGTGGGTACACTTGTTTTTCTCACTGGAGCTTATGATGGCGAAATTTATGTTTTCAATACTTATTCTCCCACTCCAATTTGGGTATATGAAAATTTTGGAGATTACGTAATAAATATTGATATGAGTCACAATGGAGAATTAATAGCTGCAGCTGGTTATGGACCTATGAGTCATAACACTGCTGATTTCCTGTTGTTTAGAAAAGAGAGCAATATCCCAGTTTATGAAATTAATACCCCGGGATCGATGTTTGCGTTGGATATGGCTTCCGATGGTTCTTTTTGCACTGTTGGCGGTAAAGCTGTTCATGCTCGGGAATTTGGAAGTGGAGGCTTGCTTTATTGTGTAGATTGCGATCTTGGTGGTGGCTTTATTACGGGAACAATCAATTTAGAAGGAGAAGAAGATAATTCAGGAGCTAAAATAGAGGTTGTTGACCTGATTGATTATTACACTTACTCCGATTATGGAGGCAATTTTACTTTGAACAACGTTCCAGCCGGCACTTATACGATTGATTATTCCAAGGTAGGCTACATTGCCAACAGCAGTAGCAACATTGTAATAAATGAAGATGAGACAACAAATCTTGGTGAGATTGTGATGAATACTTTTGGCTCTCCACCTGTGAATTTAATAGCCAGCGAAGCTACGGGAATTACAGTTGAATTGAGTTGGGAAGAACCAATCGCAGGTGTCTATGAAGGGTATAATATTTATCGTAAAAGATATGAATTAGATCCTTATTCGGAAGAACCTCTTGCTTCAGTGGGAGCAGATATAACTTCCTACGAGGATTATACTGCTTTACCTCTGATCAACTACTATTACGTAGTTACAGCAATAATTTCAGAAAGCTTACAAAGTCCCTATTCCAATGAAGTGGAGGGTTGTATAAGTTCTGGTTTTGTGGTTGATGAGATCAGTGTGTATGAAGGATCAACTCCTACAATTGATGGAACAATAACGGTGGGAGAATGGGATGATGCTTTTATGCTGGACACTTCCGATTTCTGGGGAACACACGATAACACGATCAATCCAATTGGCAGCGTGATCGGATATTTCAAAATAAATGCTGAGATGACCGAACTTTATGTGGCTTACATTAATTATAACGATTCTGTTTTGGAAGATCACGATGAAGTGGCACTTTATATCGATGATAATAATGATGGAGTTTTTTCTCCTGATACTGAAGCGAATGAAGGAAATTATTGGGCTGCTTATTATGCTTCCGGTAATCAATTAAAATTTCGACCTATTTACAATACAGGTAGCGTGGGAACCGTTTTCTTTCTTCCCGATCCACAATTAGAAGTTTCTGTGGATGAAGGTTATCTTGTTTATGAATTTATGATTCCAATAGGAACAGAAACGTGGGAGATCAATCCAAGTGCAGAAAATCAATCAAGTTTGGCAATTTTTGTGCTGGATGATAATGCACCGGAGCCAAATGGTTTCGATGGCTGGTGGCCTCTTGATAATATAGATCTCTTTGCACCAGGAGGGTTTGGAACTATCACTTATGGTGTTGTTCCAGCAATTCCACCTGCACCTGAAAATGTAACACTTGAATATATTGAAGATTTTTTTCTTAAACTCAGTTGGGATATGCCGCCGATAAATGATCTCGATCATTTTAATATTTACCTTGCTATGAATGATGACAATTTCGAGATAATAGATGAAACAATCGGTATAGAATATATTTATGAATATGAATTTATTCCTGCAACTACCTATAAATTTTATATTACAACAGTAAATCAACAGGAAATGGAATCTGATGCTTCTGAGATTGTTGAATTTCTTACTGTAGGTTCAGATGGAAATTTGGTTCCAATAGTTACAGAATTGTATGGAAATTATCCCAATCCTTTCAATCCAACAACAACTATTTCGTTCGGAATAAACACTGAAAACACCGAAGTCAGCGAATTAATAATCTACAATTTAAAAGGGCAAAGAGTGAAACAGCTTATAAACGAGCAGCTTTTAGCCGGTCAGCATTCGATAATTTGGAACGGAACTGATGAAAACAACAAACCGGTTTCCTCAGGTGTTTATTTCTATAACTTGAAGTCGGGTGATTTTGAGAAAACAAAAAAGATGTTATTATTGAAATAGTTATCTTATTTTCTTATATCCAAGCTTTAGTTTAAATACGAGAGTTTTGTAATTAAGAGTTTTACTCGTTAGCAAGTTGAACTTGCTAACGAAATTGTACTGATAAGTTCAAATTATCAGCAAGAAAAGTGTATCAAATAATATATTGAATCCTTAATTTAAAAGGAGTTTTAAATGAAAAAATTATTTTATTTGTTGATTCTATTTTTCCCATTGTTCTTATATTCACAAGCATCTTGGTTAGTAATAAATTCAGGAACAATTCAAGATTTGAATTCAATTGATTTCTATAATGAATATAATGGGATTGTAGTTGGAGATAATGGATTGATATTGAAAACGATTAATAGTGGAGATACATGGGAAAGTATAATTTCCGGAATATCAACCAATCTCAATGATGTCTCTTTCGTAAATGCAGATACTATGGTTGTAGTTGGCGATGGAGCGATTATCTTACGTACAATTGATAGTGGAGAAAGTTGGATACCCATAAATATAGGTGTAAGCAGCAATCTTATTTCCGTTGATATTGATATCAGCGGAAATGGTATTGTCGGTGGTACTGATCAAACAATTCTCAAGACAAATGATGCAGGTGCAACTTGGACAATTACCCAGACAGGATTTATGGGTGGTGGTTGGGAAGGAGCCCAAATGGTGGATGGAATTATCGGATTTGTCTTTGGTTCAAATTCCATTTTCCAACCATTTGTAGGAAAAACAACAAATTCGGGAACGAGTTTTAGTTTTTACAATTTCTATTTCGTGCAAGGTGCTGTAAGTTATGAAGGCAAA
>CAYXQX010000515.1:0-3441 GCA_964467485.1 uncultured Porphyromonadaceae bacterium
GGCTGTTCTAATGCACAGATCTTCTCCGATGTTTCACCAGCTATGCATTGGGAGTTTGCCATTGAACATGACCTCAAATGGTTAGAACGATGGAAACTAACATATTATGGTTGCTGTGAGCCTCTTGCAGGAAAAGGACATCTCCTTAAACGAATCCCTAACCTGCGAAAAGTGTCCTGCAGCCCTTGGAATAACATCGAAAAGGCAATTGAAGAACTTGGTAGTGACTATGTTATCAGCAGGAAGCCGAGTCCCGCCATATTCATCGACTCACAATTTGATGAAAAAAATGCACGAAAAGAAATACGAAACTTTTTAACCCAAAGTGAGGGGAAATGCCACATCGAATTCATCATGAAAGATATCTCCACCGTCAAATATACTCCCCAAAACTTATGGAGATGGGAGAAAATTTGCATGGAAGAAGTTCTTAAATAACAGTTATGAGTTATTAATGGTTAATTGTTAATGGTTAATTGTTAATGATTAATTATAAAATATTAAATATAAGGCAATTACAAATCTACTAATCCACCAGTCTACCAGTTTACTAATCTACTAATCTACTATGTATTACAAGAAAGCATTATTCTTTTTAAGCCTGATTTTATTCGCATGCGGAAGCTTGTCTGCTCAGTTTGCAGTCCATCACATTTTTGATAATAATATGATTATCCAAAGGGATAAACCTGTTAGAGTATGGGGCTGGGGGACACCTGGCAAGGACGTTGTTGTGAGTTTCAATGGACAAGAAAAAACTACAAAAGTATCTGAGAAAGGGAATTGGGAGTTAGAACTCGATCCAATGCCTGTCAATGCTACACCTCAACTTTTTAAGGTCACTTGTGAAAGTGAAGCTGAAAGTAAAAGTGAAGCTGCAGTTTTCCAAAATGTACTGATTGGTGATGTATGGATCCTTGGAGGTCAGTCCAATATGGAACTCGATCTTCAACGGATTTATCATGGGGATGAAGAAATAGCCTCTGCGAACTTTCCAAACATCAGGATACTGACAATGCCAGCAAAGGCAAGCCCTACTCATGTTGATAATTTTGAAAGACTGAACGAATGGGATGGCTGGCATGGACGATTTGACCTAAAAGGCTACTGGTTTGTTTGTTCTCCACAAACTATTCCTACTTTTTCCGGGATGGGGTATATATTTGGAAGAAGGCTGTACATGGCTTCTCGGGTTCCAATTGCTCTCATCGATGCTTCTTGGGGAGGCACTAGCCTTGAAGCTTGGATCTCTCAGGAAAAACTCCTTGAATATCCTGCCAATAAAGGACTAATCGATTTATGGGATGAAAAAATTAAACTCGATCCTGAAAAAGCAAATGACAGGAATAACCCGGGAGCAGCATATAATGGCATGATGAATATATTTGGAGGATTGAACGTTAAAGGAATAATCTTCCACCATGGTTTTAATAATGCTTTAGGGGATTCCCGACCTAAACTCTATGAAAAAAATATTCAGATGATGATTGAAGAATGGAGAGAAACATTCAACGACCCTGATCTGCCTTTTGGAATTATTGAATTAAGTGCAGGCGGACAGCCACAGACTCTGGAAAATTTTGAAGTAAGTATGCATGATGCAGGGACTTACATACGTGAGGCTCAGCTTGAAGCTTATAAGAATTTGAAAAACATTGGTTTTGTTGCTGCTTATGATCAACAGGTTAATTGGTATCACCCTTTTAAAAAAGTACAGCTTAGCGAACGGATGGCCCGGTGGGCATTAGCCACGCAATATGGATTTGATTTTGGATGGGAACCTACCTTAGTTACAAATTCTGAAATTGTTGATGGGAAAATGATTGTCAGTTTTGATAAGGAGATTGCTACTCATGATGGCAGACCTATGGAAGGATTTGCTATTGCCGGTGAAAATCAGCGTTTCTATCCAGCTCAGGCAGATTATGTAATCACAGGAAAGGACGACAAGAATAGAAACATTTTGGATAAAACAAAGGTCATTATTAGCAACAAATCTGTTAAAAAGCCCGTTTCTGTGAGGTATGCATGGGCAAGAAATCCACTCGGCAACCTCGTAAATGGCCATCATAACGATAAAATGATCCCGGTACCATCTTTTAGAACCGATAATTGGGATTGGCCCGAAGCACCTTTTGCTGAGAATAAAGACCCTGAATTTCAGAAACATAGAAATAAACTCAGAGAAATGAAAAGAATGCTGGAAAAAAGAAAATAACATTCTGGCATCGTATTTGTCTTTATATATTTTTACTTAACAGTGTTTAACACGATTATGGTTTGGCTTACAAGCAAATTTTATAGCTTTGGCGCTCAAACTTGAAAAACTTAATAGAATAATATCATGACCAGAATTTCATTACTATTTGTATCAGCGTTCCTGTTGCTTTCCAGTGCTTCTATGGCGCAAATGAAGATCGCCCATATTAACACCAATCAACTGATTGCATCCATGCCGGAAGCTGACTCAGCACAAACACTATTACAGGCCATGAACACTGAGCTTGTGAAAACCGGGGAAGAACTCCAGGTTGATTACAATAAAGCTTATGTCGCCTACGAACAAGAAATAGCCGGTATGTCCGACCTCATTCGTAAAACCAAAGAAGATGCTTTACAAGATATGATGGGAAGAATTCAGGAATTTGGAACTAATTCTCAACAAGCACTTACACAAAAGCAGGAAGAACTTTATCAGCCAATTTTGGTAAAAGCTCAAAATGCTATTCAAGAGGTAGCTGACGAAAAAGGCTTTGACTATATCCTTGATACAGGTCAAGGGACAGTATTGACTATTCCTAAGGATGAGTCACTTAACATACTATCTTTGGTTCAGGCTAAACTAGGAATAGAAGTTAAATAATTATCGATTATATTTTAGGGTTTCGCGGTGACATCAAAATTGTGATTAGATTTACCGAACCTGCATATTTTTGCACGGTACAATTTAAGCGATATTTAGATGACAAATGAATTTTCAAACTCCGTCATTCTTCCTGATAATCTACCAGTTGTAAAAACACCTGAGTTTAATCCTATTGGTCGGAAATACCTTCGACTAATATACATCCGACAGCTAATCTTATTGATTTTCATGGCTTTGTCTGTTGTAGGATTCAATCTAATTGCTGAAGAAAAAGCTCCATATATCCTTAATTGGATATTTGGAGGCACTATAGTAGCACTATTTTGCTACTCCTTCATTATCACCTGGTTATCCTTCCCCTACCGGGGTTACCTCATTCGTGAAAAAGATATTGCTTATAAGCGGGGGCTAATAATATTCCAACTAACATCCATTCCTTTCAGCAGAATCCAGCATGTTGAACTCATCCAGGGTGTGCTTGCCAAAAAGATGAATCTGGCATCAATAAAGGTCTATACGGCTGGCGGCAGCTCCGACGATCTGAAAATACCCGGACTGCCAATTGATAATGCAAA
>CAYXQX010000516.1:0-3440 GCA_964467485.1 uncultured Porphyromonadaceae bacterium
CAGGATAAGCCCGATTTGCCACTTATTGATATTTCTCAGGAAACTGAGCGTCATATTGTTATCGCAGCCGGAACTAAAGATATTTATCAGGGACACCCGACTACCTTGTTATTATCCGATAAAAAAACCATGTTTTGTGTATGGAGTGTAGGACACGGGGGGCCTGCAGGACCAATGGCGCTCAGCCAGAATGGTGGCATTACCTGGAAACGGATAGACGACAGACTTCCGGAAGGATTTAAAAAACATATAAACTGCCCTAGTATTTACCGAATGATTGACATGAAATCGGGTAAGGTCAGGATATGGGTTTTTTCTGCCAGACCCAATATGCCACGGATTATGAGTGAAGACGGAGGGAAAACATGGATTGAGATGCCTCCTCTGGGTTTTGAATGTGTAATGACCTTTAGTTCTGTTGTAAGATTATCCGACGGTAACTATAAAGGCTTTTACCATAGAAGAAAAGGCTCATCATTAGTCGTTTTGCAAACAAAAACAGAGGATGGTGGTTTAAATTGGTCTGAACCTGAGATAATTGCTGATGTCGATGGTAAAAAACCATGCGAGCCTTTTGTATTCCGTTCCCCTGATAATAAAGAATTATGCTGTCTTATGAGAGAGAATAATCATACAGGAAACAGCCTTATGATGTTCAGCAAGGACGAAGGTAAAACTTGGAGCAATCCTGTGGAAACTCCCTGGGGATTATCAGGTGATCGTCATATGGGATTATATACTCCTGATGGCCGTCTTGTTATTGCATTCCGTGATATGGCTCCAAATAGTCCCACTAGAGGACATTTTGTAGCATGGGTGGGTACTTATGATGATATCAAAAACAGAAGCGCCGGAGAATACCGGATCAAATTACTCCACAATTATGCAGGAAACGATTGTGGTTATCCTGGTATGGAGATACTTTCCGATGGTACTATTATTGCAACAACTTATGTAAAATACACGGATGACCAGAAGAAACATTCCGTAATGAGTACCCGGTTCAGGATTCAGGAAACGGATATTAAAAATGCTCACTATTTGTTGGAAAACAGCAAAATAAATGACGAACCGGCAATATTCAATACACAGGTCTTATACAGGTCCGGAAAAGAGAAAGATGCGAGAGGAGCACATATTGTTATAGCCCGCGATGGAACTGTACTGGCATTTGGTCGGAAATGTAGTTCAGTTCGAAGAAGTAAGGATAAAGGGAAAACATGGACTACTGAAGAAAGTCTTGGTTTTAAAGGTCAGAATGTTATTGTTGATGATATATCAGGAGATATTCTGATACTTCTTCCGGTAAAAGATAATCCTTGCTTGTACAGAAGCAGTGATAATGGGTTTACATGGAAAAAGGAAGATATTGTGGTTAAGCCCAATGTTATGGGACATGGAATAGGAAAAGTACCAATAAATTTATTATCGATGGAAACAGGTATTACTCTAAAGTATGGAGAGCATAAAGGCCGGTTGTTAATTGCAGGACGTGTTCAGCCACCATTTGGGGATAATGCTCAGGAATACTGGATGTATAACTACAATACAGCTCTCTATAGCGACGATAGTGGTAAGACCTGGCAGGTTAGTGATGGTATCATGACTGGCACAGGAGAAGCAGCTCTTGAGGAACTTTCTGATGGAAGAATATACTATAATTCAAGATCACATATGTCTGTTGATCACAGACGTCGTATTGCATGGAGCTATGATGGTGGTGCCAGGTTTGTAGATTGGTATGTATCTGACGATTTGTTTGAGATAGGTGAGCCGTTTTACTTCAAATATGGATCTAAACCAAGCTACGGATGCAAGGCTGGACTGGTTCGTATGCCGGACGGCATCACTGAAGGGAAAGATGTCCTTCTTTATAGTACTCCCGACTGGAAAGGAGGATGGCGTTATCAGATGACAGTATGGGCCTCTTTTAATGGCTCAGCCACCTGGCCGGTCAAAAGACTTGTTGATCAGGGCTTTAGCGCATATTCCTCATTAACAGTCGATAAGGATGGAATAATATATCTGCTTTATGAAGGTGGTGATAATAAACTGTATGACGAAACAAGTGTAGCTGTATTTAACCTGAAATGGCTTCTTGGAAGGGAAGAGTATTAAATCAGTGAAACTTTAATTTTGTATCCGATAGCTATCGGATCAAAATTATTTAGTCGAACTGATCCCGAGCGAGCTCCACTGAGATACCTCGTCAGCTTGCTGCGAAGAGATTTTTCTTAGCCCCTCTTTCCGCAGGCTGGCAGAGAGAGGGGCTGGAGTGAGTTCATGTAATTATATAATTGATATTTAAGTATTTAAAATAGTATTTTATTGAAAGCCTATACTCATTTAATAAATAAATAAAAAGGATGAAAAATTATCTGTTAATAGTTGTTTTGTTTCTAAGTTCAATTGCTGGTTTTAGCCAGGAAAAAAAGAATTATCTGGAAGAACAGGAAAGTGAATTCAATCAACGCATGAAATGGTTTAATGAGGCAAAATACGGGATGTTTATCCATTTTGGGTTATACAGTCAGCTGGGAGGAATATATAAAGGTGACGACTCCGGAAGATATGCCGAATGGATACAATCCAATGCTCAGATTCCAAAGGATGATTACATAAAGTTAATTAACACCTGGAACCCGGAAAATTTTGATGCTGACAAAATTGTCAGACTGGCAAAAAAAGCGGAAATGAAATACCTTGTAATAACTACAAAACATCATGAAGGCTTTTGTCTGTGGGATTCTGAATATACTGATTATGATATTTCCGGTTCACCAATGAGAGGACGTGACTTTATCAGTGAGTTATCAAATGCCTGTAAAAAGTATGGTCTCCATTTTGGTACATATTATAGTATCATCGACTGGAACCATCCTTCACAACACATTACTGTGGACCCTGAAACACAAAAGAAAAACTGGGGTCAACCAACGATGAAACCTGGTCAAAAAGCAGAGTATGTGCAATATATGAAAGACCAGATAAGAGAATTAATTGAGAAATATAATACTGAGATTCTTTGGTTTGATGGTGATTGGGTTAACTGGTGGACCCTTGAAGATGGGAATGACATGTACCAGTATATCCGTGAATTGAAACCCGACATTATTATCAATAACAGGGTTTCAAAACGCGCTATTTTTAAAAAGGATTTTGGGACACCTGAACAGTTTCATCCTGATGCATCATTAAAACATTATTGGGAAGCATGTTATACAATGAATGATTCATGGGGGTTTAAGATCAGAGATACTGACTGGAAATCACCTGAAGAGATTTATGAAAAGCTAAAAGATATCAATGGTAAGGGTGGTAATTTCCTGCTGAATGTTGGACCTGATGGTAATGGTGAGGTACCTGAAGCATCAGCTAAGATTTTATTGAAAGTAGGCAAAATGTTGCGGAAAGAATAGATTGAACTTAAACTAAAGAGA
>CAYXQX010000517.1:0-3439 GCA_964467485.1 uncultured Porphyromonadaceae bacterium
AAATCATCCTTCTATTGTGATGTGGGTGCCTTTTAATGAAGGATGGGGTCAATATGATACTGAGAGAGTTGTTGATCTGGTTAAAGGCCTTGATCCTAACAGATTGGTTAACAATGCAAGTGGCTGGACCGACAAAGGAGTGGGCGATGTAAATGATATCCACCATTATCCCGAACCTGCAGCTCCAAAAGCTGAAGAAAACAGGGCTATTGTCCTGGGTGAGTTTGGGGGACTGGGGCTAATGGTTAAGGATCATATGTGGCAAACTGAAAACTGGGGCTATGAGAAAATGGATAATGTGGAAGACCTGGTCAGTAAGTATGAGAGTTTCTATCAAGAGGTTTACAAGCTTGTTGAAGATCCAGGGCTGAGTGCTGTAATCTATACTCAAACAACAGATGTTGAAACTGAGACAAACGGATTAATGACCTACGATCGTTTTGAGGTCAAAATGGGCATCGAAAACATCGCCAGAGCCCATGCAGGCTACCTTGCTCCAAGGTTAAAATCAGGAATAACACAATTCATTGAGAGCTATACTGTTGATCTGAGTACACCAGCAAAAGAATCGGTAATTTATTACACTATTGACGGAGCTGATCCTGATGAAAATGCAGAAAAATTTACTTCACTTTTCACCATCAACAAATCTGCCAACCTCAAGGCTGTGGCAATATGGGAAGATGGAAATAAATCAAGAATCAGTGAATACCAGCTGGAGAGGGTCGATCCTCAAGTAGCTGTTGAGAAAAATGTGGCATCTGGATTAAGCTGTAAATATTATGAAGGTGCCTGGGAGAAAATTCCTGATTTTTCTATGGAAAAGACAGTAAGGTCGAGTATATCGGGAAAGATTGACCTGAATCCCTCAAGAAACAAAACCTCAGATTTTGGTTTGGTATTTAAAGGGTATCTAAATGTCCCTGCAACTGCTGTATATTTGATTTATGTATCATCCGATGACGGAGGCAGACTATTCCTGGATGGTAATCAATTGGTAAATTACGACGGCATCCATGGGATGGGAGAGAAAAAGGCCTTTGTGGCTCTAGCAGAAGGGTTACACCCTATAGAATTTCACTACTTCCAGCACCTTGGGGGCAAGGGAATAGAGATATTCTGGGAATCAAATAAAATCCCAAGAGAAGAAATTACTGCTAAGTTTTTTGGGCACTAAAATTCCAGCTCTAAGATATCACCGGCCTTCATTTGATACTCCTTTATTGTTTTGTGATCAGCAGGACTCAACAGTTTACAAACTCCGTCGACAGTTGCTACGATGGTAATTGTAGTATTACCTTCCTCACCCATCACAGCTGAGACAAGGAAACCACCCTCAGTTCTTAGGGTCTTGAATGAAACATTTTTCCAATCTTTGGGGATGGCTGGGAATATTTTAATAATCCCCGTATGCGATTGTATTAACATCTCCTGTATCCCCGAGGCGAAAGCAAAATTTCCCTCCAGAGTGAAGGGACGATATGTAAACTTCGATTTACCGGCTTTGCACTGATCGCCATTCACATGAAAACTATTTTTCAGGCAAAAGCAGGATGCAAAATCTCTTAAAGTTTCCGCAGCTTTTTCACCATCGTAAGCTCGGGCATACAGATTCCCCAACCACGAATAAGAATATCCTGTCCACCAATCAGGTCCATATTTCTCCAGGTTGGCAAGAGTTTTTAATATTATTTCCTGGTCGGCTTCGCCATTGTCCCAATCGATCAAACCCAATGGATGCCAGGCCATGAGGTGTGAAAAATGACGATGACTAGCAGCATAAGGCTCGTCAGGAGCAAATTTTAATCCTGTTTCATCAGTAGCAAACTCAGGCCATTGTACCAGTATTTCTGTCCAATGATCAGCCTCTTCGTTTTTGCCTAGTTCTTTAGCTAGCTCAGCAGCTTTGGAAAAAGCAAATTTAACTAGTGCCAGATCAAAATTTGTGGTCTGAGAAAACCAGGCCTCCCTCGAATTATCATGTATTTCAGGAGAGGAACTCAAAGGCAGTTTTCTTTTCCCGTTTTCATCTATTACCGAAAAATTCTCAAGAAAGAGTGCAACATCATGAAGCCAGGGATAAGCCCGGGTTTCGAGAAACTCCCTATCGAGGGAGTACCTCCAGTGCAAATAGAAGTGCTGCGCCAACCAGGCACTCACTGTTGGTCCGCAGGAATATTGTATCCATCCGCCCATTGGCTCTCCCTCAAGGGTACTCACACCAGGCACATTAAGTCCATCAACCCCAAAGTACTGCTTTGTATATCTCTCTGCAACAGGCTTAATATCCCACATCCAATTAAGAAAACCAATTTCCAGATCCAGATGATTACCGCTATAGGCAGGCCAGTAACTCAACTGAGTATTGAGGTCGTGATGAAAATCCCCTTTCCATGGAGGCATACGACCGTTATCTGTTGTCCACACCGCCTGCAGTGATATAGGAGGTGTGTTGGCACGAGCTGCTGATCCAAATTTGTACTGTTCAAGGTACCATTGCTTTTCAAGAAGGGAATCAGGAATATTGATTTGTGACTTTGACCAGAAATCCTTCCACCAACTTGCATGTGTTTTCAATGATACTGCAAAATCGTTATTCCCGGCAAGCACTTTATTTGCTCCAGGCAAACTCTTCTTTTCGGATAAGCTGGTAGACATCGACCATAAGCCTGCCAGACTTCCACCTTTTCTTTCCCATTTAACTTCAACATCATAATAAAAATCATTCCACCCATCCTGATGATAAGATAACTTATCCTCACCAGCTATAACAACTCCCTGCTCATAGCCCAATCTGGTTAATTCTTGTCCGGTTACCTCATCAACACTTTCACTTGAACCCTCTTTCTGATACACAGGAGGAATAAGTGATATTTTAATATCATCAGGATAATTCGAGAATTTGAACCATCCAATTGAGTTATCAGCATGAATAAATGTTTCCAGTATCGTTCCATTTGCCCACTTAACCACACAGGTAGCATTCTCAAGCATCAGCTCAGCACTTTCAACAGCTTCCATCCCAGTGAACTCAAATTCAAGTGCAGCACCCGGAATCTTTGAAGGGGCAATGCTTTGGGAATAAGCACCAACATCAAACAAGGCCTGAACCTCTCCATACTTGTCCTCTTCCCATTTCTTATATACCCAATCGAAATCGAATTCCTCTTGTTGCAGATAAGATATAGGCCGCAAATCCCAAAGGTCAGCTCTATCGAGAGAGAACCTTAATCGGCCTTCCTTTGCCCATACCAGTGAACCCATCATACCATTACCAAGGGGAATAGCCTCATCCCATACCGTTGCCAGCTCAGAGAAAATCATATTCTGATCCTGCGAAGGATTAATAGGTTCTTTATCTGTAGAGCAACTGAATAAAACAGCAAGCAGTACAATTGGGATAATTCTTTTCATGGGGTTTCACTTTTGTCACTGCAAA
>CAYXQX010000518.1:0-3432 GCA_964467485.1 uncultured Porphyromonadaceae bacterium
TCCTGAACAAACCGGGAGATGCCTCTGCACTGGAAGGACTCTCGTTGATAAAATAATGAGTAGTAATAAAACACGCTTGCTTATACCCGATGTTCTTAAAGGACTGGCTGTGTTATTGATGATCCAGGTACACGTTATGGAGCAGCTTGTTAATCCTGATCTTTTTGAAAGCACTATTGGGAAAATATCACTATTTCTGGGTGGAGTGCCTGCTGCACCGGTTTTTATGATTGTTATGGGATATTTTGTGGGCTTTACCAAAGCAAATCCACTTCGGATGGTTAAGCGCGGGCTGCTTCTATTTGGTGGAGGAATTCTCCTAAACATACTGCTTAATTTTTCCTATATGATCGGATTCATAAAAACGGGTTATCCTGATTTTATTCCCGGTAGTATATTTGGTGTTGATATCTTGCCCCTGGCCGGCCTTTCCCTTATCATTCTTGGAGGGCTCAGAAAAATTTCAAACCGCCCCTTGTTTCTGCTAAGTATTGCATTGCTGATTGTAGGGTTAACTCCCTTTATCAATAATGCCGTGGATAACTTGAGTGCAGGAAAATATGTTACAGCTTTTTTAGGCGGAACTGCAGAATGGTCCTATTTCCCCATTTTCCCCTGGTTAGCTTATCCATTGATTGGTATGGCTTGGCATGCCTTTGGCCTGCAAAGGTGGAAGCTTATTTCGGGCTGGGCAAAAGGAATAATATTAGGTATATCTGGTTTGGGATTCATTATTGGGATGAAAATGGGGTTCGAAGTGTCAACTGTATTGACAGAATATTATCATCACAACATAGTTTTTTCCCTTTGGGCTCTCTCCTTCGTTGCAATTATGGTTTATGTTCTTAGCCTGATGAATATTGAGGAAAATCCTCTTCGAGTGGCTTTCCTGAGCTTTATGGGTAAAGAGGTAACTCTTATTTATGTTATTCAGTGGGTTCTTATTGGTAATATAGCTGCCTGGCTTGGCAAAGAATCTTTGTTTATAGGCTTTCTGGCATGGACTCTAAGCATTACTATTGGTTCAGTACTTTTGGCTTATATTTATCGAAAAATTATGTCACGGAATAGAAAATTTTAAAACATGAAAAGGAATCTTATTATAGGCTTGTTCTTATTCTTTAGCTGGACAGCCATGGCGCAGATACAGCTGGAATATAGCACCAATCACTCCGGTACGTGGACAGAGCTCGAAAGTGATGGCTCGGTATTTTACATAATGGATGTTGGAAGTGAAAAGTGTAGCATTTATAATCCAGATTACCAATTATGGAAAACGATCAATTTCAATATTCCTAATAAGCATTGGCTTACTGATATTCAGTTTGTTTCTCAACATCTTTTTGATAATGACGATGAGGTTGAGATGCTTATTGTTTTTTACGAATATATCAAGACCTCTTCGTCCTATTACTATAATTATACAACCCAGGTTGTAAATGAAAATGGAACAGTTTTGCTAAATGTACCTCTAGGTTCTTACTCTTTAATATACAACACCAATGATGCAGGTTCTAAGTTGATGGTTTATGAAACTGATTATTCAACATATCCATATCCTGTAACAACTCATGCTTATAGTATTCCGGGCACATGGTTGGGCACCGGTAATGGAAATTTGTTGAATGCTAAGGCAGGAAGGATGAAAGCCTGGCCTAATCCAAACAACGGAGTTTTCAATCTGAATTATTCTATTCCTGGTCAGCCCCGTGAGAGCTGGTTCCTTATGTATGATCTTGAGGGCAATGAAGTTATTCGTGAACCTCTCAGGCCTGAGGGTGATAATCTGCAGTTTAATCGGCCTGATCTTGCATCTGGGCAGTATGTATATAGAATAGTCACCCCTAATTATCAGTCTAAGGGACAGAGTATTACAATAAGTAAATAAATATGTTGCGCGATAAGGCATTCCATTTAGGCAGAATAGTTAAGACTCATGGTGTTAGTGGTCAGTTGACCGTTGCCACAAAAAATAGAATTGTTGAGCCTGATGAATGGCCTGAATGGATATTTCTTGAGATTGACTCAGGGTTGGTTCCTTTCAGGGCGAATTCTGAAGGTCTGATCTGGCGAGACGAGAGGCATCTGGTGATAGCACTTAAAGATATCCAGGATCAGGATCTGGCAAGGAAAATGGTTGGCAATGATGTCTGGTTCCCCAAGGAATTCAAAATGGAGTTAATGGAATCTGTGGCTGATACTCATCCCCTGGTTGGTTTTGTGGTATCAGATGTGCAGAAAGGTGAATTGGGAGCAATTGTTGAACTTATAGAACTCCCCAACAATCCCTTATTCAAGATAATCATAGATGACAAGGAGGTTCTTATTCCTGCCAGGGATGAATGGGTGATAGATATGGATGAGGCAGAGAAGAGGATCACCATGGATTTACCGGAGGGGTTGGTGGATATGGTGTAGGGTCGCATAATTGCGTCCGATATGGAAAAACGTAATTCGGTGATTCGCTATCAAAGGACGCAATTATGCGACCTTACATTATGCGACCTTACATTATGCGACCTTACATTATGCGACCTTACATTATGCGTTCCTGTGATTATCGTATTATTTTAAAACTCCCGTTAACATCAATCTTGATTATTGATGAGGCCTTGCTCCCTGATTGTTCATCCTGCCTCCAGTTAGCTACATGATCCATTTTTTCTATTAAATCAGGATTGATTTCTGAAAAATTTGAAGGACTGGGTTCACCGGAGAAATTCGCTGATGTGGAAACGATTGGGCGTCTGAATCTTCTAAGTAATTCCTCACAAAAAAGATCATCAGGAATCCTGATCCCAATACTTTGGTCATCAGCGGGGAGATCCTTGGCAAGGTTTCTTGCATCAGGAAGGATTATAGTTAGTGGGGAATCAGTAGTATCAAAAAGTTCTTCAGCTATTTCAGGGAAGACATTAACATAGCGGTCAACCATATTGGTGTCGGCTGCGAGGATGAGCATGCTTTTACTTGCGTCTCTTTTCTTGATGGAATATATTTTCTGAACTGCCTCATTATTGCAGGCATCACAACCTATTCCCCATATGGTATCGGTGGGGTAGAGGATTAGGCCACCTTTTCTAAGGATTTCAACAGCAGCCTGAATTTCTTCAAATGGTAAATGTGTAGCCATATTACTGATAGTTTTTAATGAGGAAATATTTTAGGTAGGTATATTTGGCTGAATACCAAGCAAACCATGCCCCTTGTTTTCCCTCCAGGATTCCAAAACGAAATATATATTCTCTTAGGAACCTCCATGAACTATGCACGAGGGCCTGTCCATACCATGGTTTCCTCCCTTCTTCAGCATATGCTTTTGCTGCCACCTGGGCAAAGTTCATTGTCTTTCTTTTTTGTTCTTCAATATCTTCCATTGCCCAATGCATAAGATCAACCTTAATCCTTTTTGTGCTTGAGCGCTCATCCATT
>CAYXQX010000519.1:0-3427 GCA_964467485.1 uncultured Porphyromonadaceae bacterium
TTTGGGTTCCTTCAAAAGACACAGGAATAGACTTGCTTGTAACTAATTCAAAGAACGACAAGACAATATCATTGCAGGTAAAATACTCAAAAGACTACACTACTACTCATATGAAATCTGGGCATCACAATGGTTTTAGATCATGGGGGTGGTGGACTTTAAACCGAGCAAAAATAAAGACTTCAAAAGCAGATTTGTGGGTGTTTGTAATGCAGAGCTTTGCTCACAAGAGCATTGAATGTGTTGTTATCCCTCCTAAGGAATTGTTGTCTATCCTTGAGAAAATACATAGTCCCCGAAAAAAACTCTATCAGACATATATGTGGGTTAGAAATGATGAAACATGTTGGGAAACAAGGGGGTTAAACAAAACAGAAAAATGCATATTGGCAGATAATGACTGTGAAAACAGAGATAGGGATTTAACCAAATATCTCAATAATTGGAAGCTAATGAAAAAGAAACTGGGAAGATAAAGATGAATACTAAAAAAATAAAGCAACTAAAATCCTCTTTTTTGAGAAACTCGGTATTTGATTTAACGATTTCAGGTGCATTTCAAAGAGGGAATATATATATAAAAAAAGTAAAATCAAAAGCCAAAGAAGAATTAAAAAAAGAAATACGGACCCTTCTTGATGCATTAGTGCAGAAGTATAAGAAAAAAGTTGAAGTTGAGGAGTACATCAAAGATGTAAGTTATTTGAGCAAGACGCTAAGTAGGAAATACGTACATATATTAAAAGACGGAAGATTTCGTCTGGGTTCATCCCAGAAATTGCTCAGCTTACATCTGAAACATCTTTGGGCTTTGGGATTAATTCATGAACCTCCCCTATGTCCTTTTGACGGGATAATCATTCAAAAACTAGGGCTAAATCATAAGTGGACAAAATTGGATACCATTAAAGAATTGAGAGAATTAATTGATGAGGTAATTAAAAGATGCAAAGAAGATCGTTTTCGGAATAGGATATCTTTGTGGGAAATGAATATTTACGAACAAGGAAGATAATCATGCAAAGCATGTATGTTGGTGACATTGGAGACTACGGAAAATGTGGTTTGTTAAGAGCCTTATTTCCTGCTGACTATAAAATAGGATTAGTGTGGTATCTTGTCCCTGATGAGAGCCATCTCAATGATGGAAAGCATATTGATTATTTATCTAAGTCGAAATTCAAAGATTGTGATAGTGATCTATTTTTAACTCTCAAAAATATTATTTCTTTGGGCAAAAGAAATATATCTGAAATTGAGCAGTCAAATATATTCCCTAATCAGACAGCATTCTATTCTGACTATCTTTCCTATGAAGGTATAAATGCCAATAGCCCTGCTGGTAGGCAGAAAAGATTATTACTTAGGGAAGAATGGTTAGGTAATGCTCTAAAGACTGTTCAAAACTGTGATGCTATCTTTCTTGATCCTGACAATGGATTAGAAACTCCTTCATGTAAAAAACATACTGCCAAAGCTCCTAAGTACGTCTATTACGATGAAGTTGAAAAGTTCCTGTCAATTACAGATACACTTATTATCTATCATCATTTAGGCAGAACAGGAACTCATGCTTCTCAAATAGAGCAAAGAGCAAGTAAGCTTCAGGATGTTGCAGGAGATTCTTATAAGGTGATATCCTTGTGTTTTAAGCCTTATAGTCCAAGAGCATATTTTATAATAACAAAGCAAAATGAGGTGATTGAAAAAGTTAAGCAGTTTTATAATTCCACATGGAAGAAGTGCTTTGAATTGTTTGAGTATGATATTCGTTTGGAGCAGATGCAAAATCGTATTAATATTAATTTAAAAGGAGAAGTTGTTATGGGAATGCCAAAAGCTCAAAGAAGCCAACAAAGTATCACAACAAGGATTAAGAAGTTAAGAAACCAAGGGAGTCTTAGCCCAAAAGATTTTGAGCTTCTTGATAGACGTACACACGAACTCTACGACTTAGCAAAAGAAGCCAACAAGTTAGAAGAAATCCAAAAGATTATTGAAAGAAGATGAGTATGCCAAACCAAACCCAAAACTACATTATATGATTATACAAGGGGTCAGAGTGTGCCGGGATAAACCGGATTGGAATAGAGATTGAAAGTATCTTACGAAGAAGATTTAGCCAATTACTTCGGCCTTGAGCGGAGGGGGGGATGCGGTAACGCAATTGTCTTGAGCGCTTAGTATGCAGCATGGGCACAGCCCATCCTACCGCATTGATAGTGTGAAAGAAAGATGGTGTGAAAATAATCGTGTGAAAAGTGCGAAAGGAGGGCGGGCATTGAAATTCTACGCGTGGATTCCCGCCTTCGCGGGAATGACAAGTTGGGGGCGGGAATGACAGTTTCGGAAAAAAGGGGACAGGTACAACCTGCCTTCGGCAGAATCCCGATAAATCGGGACAGGCAGGCCAGTCCCGATTTTTCTATCCGGCAATATATTGGTAGTTAGTCTCTGATGTTTTTTAGTTTTTGTATTCCGTAGGTTTTTGCTATGAAGGCGTTTGCCTCTTCGAGTTTTGATCGGTCTATTACTACTGTTGGGTAGTCATGTTCTAATTGAATTGTTGTGAACCTTGACATCATGCCTGTCTTAAGTGCGCCGGGGACGTCTTTGATCGAGTGGATTTTTTTGCCGTTGATTTTGCTGATTACCTGGCGGCCCATTGAGTGGTAGCCCTGGTTGATGTCGGCTGGGAGGACGTAGCTTAGTACGACAATGTCAGTGCGGTCCTTGGTCGGGTTGAATGTCAGGTCGCGATAATAGTGATAAAGGTGGGGCGGGCATTTTCCCTGCCAGCTTTCGCCCCATATCATCAGGTAGGGTCTGGTGAGTTTCTGGATGACTAAACCGGCTGTGATGATGTATTCGGGCTGGGTGTCGAACTCATAGAAATCAACGAGCATGTCGGCGGCATTTATCGTTTTGGCCTTGACGTTAAGATTTAGTTTTTTGCCGTCTCGCCATACGACAAATTTGATCTTGTCGCCAACGGTGTGGCCGGAGATCAAATGGTGGTACAAGATTTTTTCAAAGACGGGATCTGAGAATTTTCCGTAGGGGTCGAGTGTATTTCCGTCGATGGAAAGAATGCAGTCGCCTTGACGGAGTTCCTTGCAGCCGGTTCCGAGATTAAATACTTTTGCGACATAGACGCCATCGGTGAGGTCTGCGGGCATTTTTAGAAATTTTCGGGTTGCAGGGTCGATGAGTTTTTTTGCGGAAAAGCCGACCGACGGAAAGCCTTTGTATTTTTTGGCGGCGGCGTTCTTTAGAAAATTATTTATTACTATGCCGGGGATGAGGCCGGTTTCTTTGCTGCCGACTTTGGCCCAATTGGCGATGCCGATGGGTTTGTCGTTTATGCAGTATAGGCTTGCTCTGCCGGAGCTGGAGGGGGCGTTTGCGACGACGTAATCGAGGAACT
>CAYXQX010000520.1:0-3420 GCA_964467485.1 uncultured Porphyromonadaceae bacterium
GCCACCTGCCATGGCAATTTGCTCAGTACTCTCATCTTCTTTGACATTTTGATAAAGGGAAACTTTCTCATTAAAGAAAAGCTCTTTGGTGCTTCTTCTCTCCTTCGGAAGCTGATCTGCAAACTGAGCTCCCATTCCTTCAAGCTTGATATCAAGCTTCATTACATCTTCATAAACAATTTTTCCCTCATTGATAGCAGTGCCAATGACCTGGGCAAATAACCCAAAGCTCATTGCGAAAAGGACAGATGATAATAATATTTTTTTCATTTTGTTAATATTTTTGTTTCAAAAGTATATTTGTGAAATCATTATGATGGTTAACTACCCCAAAATTAAGGTTAATTAAGGTTAAAGAAGCCCAATAAAACTATCGCTCCATATTATATTTGTCTGGAAATAAGATGAAAAAGCCGCATAAACATAAATTTATCCCATTGCTAATGGGCTTAAGCCAGCTTCTGCTAACCGGCTTTGTTATATACTGGTTAGTAGGCCAGTTTAAAAGTGAAAGAGAAAGTCTGTATAAAGAGTTACATTATGAATTCCTTCAGGCCCAGGACCAGGCGATCGACTCTAGCCTGCATGTATTGCTCAAGCCATTGCTTAATGACACATTGGGAAGGAATGACAGCCTATCACATTCAGCCTGGATTTCATCTAATACCGTTTTTGATAGCCTCCATGTAAGTTCAAAATACACGCCAGGTAGACTGGTGGGGGATAAGATTATTCAATTTGACCTAAAAGGTGAGGATAATTCAGTTTATTCTAAATCTACTTCCTACAAAATAACAACTACGCCCCATGAGGATGTAGTTTTACGAGGGGTAAAAATGATAATTGAAATGTCTGAGGATTCAGTAGTAGATGGCAAGTTGAATCGCTTTTCCTCACTACCTGAAATAGATTCCCTTGTCCTTGGGAAATTAACATCTGATCGTTTAAACAAACTAAATCATTCAGATTTTAAAATTATATGGTATAAGGATAGCTCGGACTTCACTCCTTCCGAATCAGATAAAAGAATAAGATTTTTTTCAGGCATGTCGAACCCGCCCATGATATTTGAGGTTACCAACTTTGAACCCTTTCTCTTAAAGGTGATTATCCCTCAGATTTTATTCGGATTACTTCTTCTTATTCTCACAGGCTCAGCATTCATTTTCACTTATAGGAGCCTGAGAAAACAGGTTCTGCTGAATACCTTAAGAAATGAATTCATTAGCAATGTCTCTCATGAATTGAAGACACCTGTTTCAACTGTTAAGGTAGCCCTGGAATCACTTCAGAATTATGATCAAAAGAAAGATGCCCGGGTGACTGAGGAGTATCTGAGAATGGCCTCGTTGGAGATGGACAGGCTGGATCTGCTGATTCAGAAGATTCTGAATCAATCATTGCTGGAAAGCAAGAAACTTGTTATTCTTAAGGAAAACAATGATCTGCTTAAATTGAGCCAAAATATCATGATGGCCCAATTACCAGGGCTAGACAAACTAAATGGCAAGATCAGGCTTATTACTGGGCTTAATGAGGCAATCACACCCATTGACGAGCTTTACGTACAGGGAGTTTTGATAAACTTACTCGACAATGCAATAAAATATGGCGGAAATCCACCGGAAATTGAAATCAATATTTCAATGGAGAAGGGGTTCTGCAAACTTTCAGTAAAAGACAATGGCGAGGGAATACCCAAAGAGTACCATCAAAAAGTATTTGAACGCTTTTTCAGAGTACCTACCGGTGACAAGCACAATGTTAAGGGCTATGGTCTTGGATTAAGTTTTGCATCTGAAGTTATGAAACAACACGATGGATCAATAGAACTGAGTAATAATCCCGATGGGGGTTGTATTTTCACCCTAATATTTCCTGATAAATATGAAGTCTAAGGTCTATTATATTGAAGATGAGCAGTTTCTGGGTAAAATAGTTTTCGAAACCCTGGAAACACAAGGCTTTGAGGTAAAGTGGGAAACCGATGGTGCCAAGGTTATTAATGGCTTTAAGGTTTTTACTCCCGATATTGTTGTTTTAGATATTATGCTTCCTAATATCGATGGATATACAATATGTCGACAAATCCGCTCAATGTTTCCTAAAACCCCTATCATCTTTTTAACCGCAAAAGTTGAAACAAAAGATCTGGTTAAAGGATTCGATGCTGGTGGAACCGACTACATGAGGAAGCCCTTCAGCATTGAAGAACTGATTGTTAGGATAAAAAACCAACTGGAGATTGTTACGGGAGTCAAATCACCATCCATCCCCCAGTCGGATAACATCAAGCTTGGATCATACATTTTCCAACCAGGCAGATACGTTTTGCTGGCTCCATCAGGAAAAATTAATCTCTCCCAAAGGGAGATGGAAATTATGCAGACCTTGGTTGCCAATCTAAATCAGGTAAGCGATCGCAAAAATATCCTGATGTCGGTGTGGGGCGATGATTCCTTCTTCAACTCACGTAACCTGGATGTTTATATCCGCAAGCTCCGGAATTACTTCAACGAAGATCCCAAAGTTCAGATCCAGACCCTGAAAGGTAAGGGGTATTTGTTTTTGGTTCGGTGAACCCCGTCGTACGGAAGCGCCCTTGTGGGCGTCCGGATCATCATTCTACCTGCACCATCGCGGACGGGCACAAGGCCCCCGTTCCTACTCACTGTTTAACAATCCTCTTCGTCATCTTCGCCCCCTCATCATCAGTAAGGACAAGAAGATAAAACCCCATGGTTAGGCTACTCACATCAATTTGCTGTTTATACTGCCCTGCATCCTGATATTCCTTGGTTTCCACATCATCTATCATCAGCCTTCCTGAGATATCAAAAACCCTGTAGTCTATTGATTTTCCTCTACTGATTATGACTTCTACATTTATAATATCACTAGCCGGATTTGGATAAACATTTATGTTATCCAATCCGGGTAATCCTTCGCAAAAGCTTGGAAAGTATTCGCAGGGTATAGCTTCCTCTGATGTTGATTTTTGCTCTTTTTCAGCCATCAAAACACCTGTGATAACCACAAGAGAGTTACTATTAATATCAGAACCCCGAAGTTTTGGAGCAACATTTAAATTATACTCTTTGGCCATTGGAATACCAATACTATCGGGAAGACATTCAAAAAACTCTTCTGTTGGGAAATACCAGAAAATAGTATTTCTAACTACCTCGGGTAATGAATCATCAACAAATCTGATAGGCACAGAAACATCATGGATGTTTGAGAAAAAATCAACTGAATCAGTTATTTCCGGATAAAACTCTACAGAAATTCCAACTGAATATTCTCCATTTAGCTTTGTAGCTCCCAGCATCGGTGTATCATAGTCCCTGTCGAATCGCAACTCTTGAGCCTCAGCATTTGCAGACGATTTAAAAGAACTACCCTCATCATATAATCCCA
>CAYXQX010000521.1:0-3419 GCA_964467485.1 uncultured Porphyromonadaceae bacterium
ATTAAAAAAAATGACTATGAAAAATCAAATTACCCTTAAATCTTTTCTCCTGATAATTACGGCACTATTTTTAGTCAGCCTGAATCTTGAGGCACAATTTATCCCTGTTAGTGAAGAGGATGCTTCCTGCACAAGTATTATGGTTGGTAAAAAAGCCAGTACTGATGGCTCAGTCATGACCAGTCATAGCTGCGATGGACCCTATCGTACCTGGCTTAATATCGTACCTCACAAGTATTATGACGATGGAGACATGCGGAAGATTCGCTGGGGACTTCTTCACACTGAGACTCCCTGGGATACCCGACGAGTTAATATTAAGGGCGAGATCCCGCAGGTGAAAGAGTCATACGCTTATTACAATGTTGCATATCCGGCAATGAATGAAAAGCAACTGGCTATGGGAGAAACGACTATCGGGGGAAAAAGAGACCTTCGGAATGATGATGGTCTTTTCCTCATCGAAGAATTGCAGGCTGTGGCTTTGGAACGCTGTACTACGGCTCGTGAGGCTATTCAGCTAATGGGCGAACTGGCCACTAAATATGGTTACGGTGACTCTGGTGAGTGTCTTACAGTAGCAGATAAAAATGAAGTATGGCATTTCGAGATTTTTGGAGCAAGTGTTTTTGAAGTAGGTTGCGTTTGGGCTGCTGTTAGAATTCCTGATAACCATGTGGGTGTTTCGGCTAACATATCCAGGATAAGCACACTGGACCTTGATAAGTCTAATTACTATATGGCATCTGAGAATGTGTTTTCTCTTGCTGAAGAATTGGGATACTGGGATCCAGATAGTGGTGAGGAGTTTAAAATGTGGAAAGCTTACAGCGGTAGAAAACCCTTCTCAACCAGAGAATTTTTTGTGCTCAGCAACATGGCTCCTTCACTTGACCTGGATCCTGAAATGGAAGAACTTCCTTTCTCGGTAAAACCCGACAAGAAAGTTAGTGTAAGTGACGTTATGGCGTTTTACCGCCAAACTTATGAAGGAACGGATCTGGATGCAACAAAAAACCTGATGGTTGTTAACAGACCAAGATACAGAAGGGGTGGGGAAGAAGAAAATCAGGAAGAAGTGAAAAAAGTAAAAAGTGCCATGGCGAATCCCTGGATGGGATATGACCTGTCAAATCTGATAAATTCTATCAAACCAGGCACCATTGAAAAATCACGAACAATAGCTATTAGCGGATGTTCCTATAGTCAGATTATTCAATGTCGTGATTGGCTGCCTGATGAGATTGGGGGCATTGCATGGTTCTCGTTTGATAACCCAGGTACCAGCCCAAGAATACCTGTTTACTCTGGTGCCTTAAGTTTACCCGAAAGCTTTGCAATATGTGGTCAGAAAAGATTTCGTACCGATGCTGCAATCTGGAGCTTCAGAAGGACAAACAGATTAGCTGAATTTAAGTGGGAGAAAACTCGAAAATATATTGAAGAAGGAGTGAGGGGATTTGAAGAAAAAGCTCTTGCTGAAATACCTCTGATCGATAAAAAGGCTGTTGAGATGTACAAGGCTGATATGAAAAAAGGTCCTGTATTGGATAGCAAAGGTCATCCATTACCAATGCCATACAGAGAATTCCTAACCAAATACACCAACGATTTTGCGCATGCTGCTATGAGTACATGGTGGGATTTGGGAGATGTTTTGTGGGGAATACATGGTAGAGGAATGTAAATAAAGATAAATTATTTGAATTATGAGATTAAAAAACCTTTTTTTCGCCATTGCCCTGATTATTCCTCTAGGCCTTTCAGCTCAGGAATTTATTGAATCAGAGAGTTGTACAAGCATTCTCGTTGGCAAGGCAGCTTCTGTTGACGGTTCAACAATGACCTCTCATTCATGCGACTCCGGGTCGGACAGAACATGGATAAACATTCCACCTGCACAGAAATACAAGAAAGGGGATGAATGTGCTATTTATCTTGAGCCAAAACGAGCCAAGGGGCCTAATGATCCCGACAGAATTGAGGTTGGATACATACCGCAAGTTCGTCAAACATATGCTTTTGTTAACACAGCCTATCCATGCATCAATGAACATCAGCTAGCCATAGGGGAGACCACCTTTGGTGGAAAAAGAGAGATGGTTTCCAGTAATGGATTAATCGATTGCCCCGAATTATACAGGTTGGCTCTTGAGCGTGCTAAAACTGCTCGTGAAGCAATAATGGTACTCGATGAGTTGACTCTGAAGTATGGCTATAATGATGTAGGAGAGTGTTTTACATTTGCTGATCCAAATGAAACCTGGCATTTTGAAATTCTTGGTCCGGGAAAAGGCAAGGTTGGAGCTGTTTGGGCAGCTGTGAGGATTCCTGATGAAGAAATAGGTGTTTCTGCAAATTCCAGCCGTATAAGAACTATCGACCTTACTGACAGCAATAATTACATGGCATCAAAGAACGTTTTCAGTTTGGCTGAAGAATTAGGTTTCTGGAGCGCTGAAAGCGGACAAACATTTGAGTTTTGTTATGTTTATGCCAACCGTAAAAGTATAGGCAGCCGAAGGCGTGAATGGTTGGCATTAAGTTCTGTTGCTCCATCGTTAAAACTTGATCCTAACGGTGAAAACTTCCCCTTATCAGTTAAACCGGATAAGAAAGTAACTGTCAAGGATATTTTGTCAATCTTCAGAAACTATTATCAGGATACGCCATATGACATGACTCGCTTACTTACCACAGTCAATCGTGATGGCGAGGTAATAAAAAGCCCGGTAGCCAACCCATTTATGAATCGTGATACCCGAGGTCTGCTTAAAGTGCCTTATGAACGCTCTATATGTTGTGCCAGAGCTACATATCTAATGGTGACTCAGTCTCGTTCGTGGCTTCCAGATCCAGTTGGCGGTATAGTGTGGCTTGGTTATGATAACCCGGCAACAACTCCACATGTTCCCATTTATTGCGGTATTTCTACTATGCCGGAATCCTATATGATTGGCGGGAGAGAGAAATTCCGTACAGATTGCGCATGGTGGGCTTTTAGGCGTGTTTCTCAATTGTGTGGTTTCCGATATCAGGCCATGAGCAAGGATGTTGAAAAAGTATGGTCAGAGATTGAAGAACAAGCCTTTGCTAATCAATCAGAATTTGAATCTCACTTTTTGGATTTGTACAAAAAAGATCCAAAGAAAGCTATTGAGGTTCTGACTAAATATTCTGTTGATATTGCTAACGGTGCTGTAGAACGATACTGGAAGCTTGGTGACGAGTTATGGACGAATTACACACGATACTTTTAATATTAGCGATTATTCCATCTACACTATTGTAATAGAACACTCTAAGCTACATATATCAGGCCCTTCAGTTTATCTGCAAGGGCCTGAATTTTTTTAGTATACAATTGTCCTATAATTAATATTATGTTAAGTTAAGAATATTAAAGAATAGGGAGAAGA
>CAYXQX010000522.1:0-3409 GCA_964467485.1 uncultured Porphyromonadaceae bacterium
TCTCACGTTTACATTCCATTCATAATTCATCCGTCCCCCTGCATAAGAGCTACAACATCAAAATTAGTCCGGATTTCTTATCTGATAAATTAAAACCCTTTGCACTAATTGCACTCATAAGTAATGGCAGCAAGTCGTCTATTGGAGGGAAATGGGAAGGTGATTTTCTGGTTTCATCAACCCAATCCTTTGGAAACTACGCCATTATGGTTGATACAATACCTCCTGTTATTAAACCAAGAAATTTCAAAACCGGCAGAGATCTTACTACAGCAAATCAAATCCGCTTTACCATATCAGATGATTTTAGCGGAATAGCTAGTTACAGAGGAGAGATAGATGGGGATTGGGTTCTGTTTGAATGGGATCCAAAAAACCGACTTCTGTTCCATGATCTTACATATCGGCCACTCGACAAATCAGTACCTCATACCTTAAATCTGCTTGTCAAAGATGGTATAGGCAATACTCAAAAATACACTATTGAAATAAAGTAAATCACAAAACTGATATATCATTATGAAAAGGTTATTAATACTAAGTATAGCGCTAATTACAGTGGCAGGGTTCCAGTCCACTGCCTGCACTAATTTCCTTGTATCCAGGGGAGCTTCCACTGATGGTTCAACAATGATCTCTTATGCAGCTGACTCTCATGTCCTTTACGGAGAGTTGTACCATTGGCCTTCTGCCGATTGGGAGAAGGGATCAATGACGGAGGTACATGAATGGGACACAGGAAAATATCTTGGCAGGATACCCCAGATTGATCACACCTTTTCTGTTATCGGCAACATGAATGAACACCAGCTGGCAATTGGTGAAACAACATATGGTGGTCGTCCGGAGCTTAGAAATAACCGGGGCATCATTGATTATGGGAGTCTTATCTACCTCACCCTTCAGAGGGCGAAAACAGCCCGTGAAGCGATCCATACTATTGTAGATCTTTGTGATAATTATGGATATTACTCATCTGGAGAATCATTCTCAATTGCTGATTCCGAAGAGGTTTGGATAATGGAACTTATTGGCAAGGGCCCAGGTAACAATGGCTTACTGTGGGTAGCACAAAGAGTTCCTGAGGGATATGTCTCAGCACATGCTAACCAGGCAAGAATAACAACCTTCCCGCAAAACGATCCCGAAAGCTGCCTCTTTGCAGATGACATAATTGATTTTGCCCGGGAACAGGGATGGTATGATGGCAAAGACAAGGACTTCTCTTTCCGCGACACCTACGCTCCTCTAAGCTTTGGTAGCTTGCGATACTGTGAGGCAAGAGTATGGGCATTCTATAATAAGATAACAGGCGGCATGAATGAGTACCTTGATTATGCCATGGGTAAAGATGCTACCAATCCAATGCCTCTTTTTGTTAAGCCTGATCATAAGCTTACTCCTCAGGAGCTAATGGAATACATGGGAGACCATTATGAAGGTACCCCGATGGATATGACCACCGACCTTGGAGCAGGCCCATTCGGCAACCCATACCGTTGGAGACCACTTACCTGGGAGGCTGATGGTGATACTTATTGCAACGAAAGAGCAATCGGCACACAGCAAACAGGATTCTCCTTTATCAGCCAATCACGTTCATGGTTGCCTGATCATATCGGCGGCATCATATGGTTTGGAGTGGATGATGCAGCTACTTCAGTTTATGTACCAATGTATTGCGGAATCATGGATGTACCCGATAGTTTCAGAGAAGGAAATGGTGACATGCTGGATTATTCAGACAATTCTGCTTTTTGGGCTTTCAACAGAGTATCCAACATGTGCTACCTGAGATATAATTACATGATTGAAGATGTGAAGAAAGTTCAATCTGAACTTACCAATAAATTCGCTACATACACACAAGCTATCGATAAGGCTGCTATGATGCTTTTCGCTGATGACCCAATGATCGCCAGAGAGTTTCTTACCGATTATTCCTGTCAACAAGGTGATCTCACTACCAAAAAATGGATCGATCTTTCTAATTACCTGCTAGTAAAATATATTGATGGCAATATTAAGAAGGAAAAAGATGGAAAATTCCTCTACAATGGAACCGGTGTTTCAGTAGGTCCGGATCAACCAGGATATAGCGAAGCATGGAAAAAAGCTGTAAGCCGTGATACTGGTGAAAAATTGAAAGTTATAAAAACTAAAAAATAGTTTTTCAACATTCTCTTGTTAATACAAAAACAAAAAAAACACAAAACTTGGCTGTTCCATTTCAGTTTATGGATTTTTTTTACTAATATTGCAGCCAATTTTTGAACAAATAAAGAGTATCCAAAATGGACTTAATTAAGGTTGCGGAAAAGGAATTTGAGGTTATCAACGAGTTCCCAAAATTTAAGGCAGGTGATACAGTAACTGTACACTATAAGATTAAAGAAGGCGAAAAGGAAAGGATTCAGATGTACAGGGGCGTTGTTCTTCAGCGTCGTAGTTCAGGAGTTGTTGAAACTTTCACCGTAAGAAAAATGTCTGGTAATGTTGGTGTGGAAAGAATTTTTCCTGTTAATTCACCATTCATTAGCAAGATTGAAATAAACAAATTCGGCCGGGTTCGCCGTGCACGCCTGTTCTATCTGAGAGCACTAACAGGTAAAAAAGCTCGTATCAAAGAAAAAAGATACTAAGCTTTCAAAACATAAAGAAAAAAACCCTGGCCATTGGTCAGGGTTTTTTCTTTGCTATATCTCTGGCTATAAGTACATCGTAACCGTCCAAATCACTAAAGCCATAGCTCTTATACAAATTTAAAGCCCTGTGGTTGTCTTTGTGCACCTCAAGTTTGACCTGCAAACCAACCAACCTGCAATAATCCAAACATTTATCCAGAAGGATCTTACTTAGCCCCCTCCCCTGAAAATCAGGATGAATAGCAAAATGATGGATATACATCCGTCTTTGATCATGACTAAGCCAGGAAGAGCCAATAAGTTTTACACCTTCTTCATGCATCACAAAAAGACGACCTCCGGCTTCTATCGTTGCCTGAATAACATCCTTGTCATCGCCCCTCTCTTCTCCACCCATCCCGGTCACTTTCCATAAATCTACAAGAGAATCATAGTCCCCCTGACAAAAATCTCTAATCTGGAATTTTGAACCCATCAAACCTTGCTGACATATATTTGCATTGTTTCCCTTCGAACAACTTTAACCCTGGAGCCCTTTTCAATCCATGAAGTCTCTGCAATAGCATCATAAACATTGCCATCAATAATGACTTTTCCTGATGGTCTTAGAATAGAATATGCTTCGCCTTCTTTGCCCAGAAGATCGATAGTTTCTGAATCGGAACTTACAAATCCTTCTGAACTTTTCTGGTCAGCCTTCAGGGCAAGGAAACTAAGGGGGGCAGAAGTAAGTAGCTTTGATCCTGCCCAAATGGATATTATCA